>JAEMTW010000051.1 GCA_016462095.1 Thermoleophilia bacterium | reverse complement strand
ACATGAGGCGGAGTTCCAACCCATTCAGAACCTACGATCGCGAGTTCTCGGTAGTGGATCGCGTTCATGTCGAGCTCGATACGCGGTTGGTCGCCGAATCCAGCGAAGAGGACAATGCGCCCTCCAGGCAGGCAGAGATCGACACAGCGCGGGACGAGTTTGGCGATGCCGATTGAGAGGATGACGCAGTCGGTAGGCTCGGCATCGTCCAGATCAGCCAAGCAGTTCACGGCACCAAAACTTGGTGCCCGTACCAGTCGATCGGGATCGGTCTCGACGCACGTCACAACGGCGCCCGCGTCGGCGGCGGCGGCGACGAGTTGAAGACCCATCTGACCGGCGCCGATCACGGTCACATGCTGGCCTGGCTCGACTCGGCCCTGATCTCGGACCGCATGCACACAGTCGGCGAGCGGCTCGAGGAACGAAGCGCGTACTGCGGATACGCCTTCTGAAACACGAAATGGTCCGATCGACCACGGATTGCCGGCGATGGCGATGACAGCTTGATCCGCGTAGCCGGCGTAGGTGTCGCCGTAGACGCGATCACCCTCGGCCCACGTTGCAGACGCATCGTCGCCGACGGCGACAATGTGCCCGAGCCATTCGTGTCCTGGGTTGAGAGGGTAGCCGTCCGACGTGCCGATCAGGTACTTCCGGAGATCGGTTGGGCAGATACCACAGGCCTCTATCTCAACAAGTACCTCGTCACGAGTGGGAACGGGATCGGGCACGATCTCCACGCGGAGATCGCCTATCCCATGGAGTCGGGCGCAGCGCATGCCGATTCCTCCTCGACCCATCCGCAAATTCTCCCGAGGCGTTGAATCACAGAGTCTCACCGCCGGCGACGTTGTCGCACTCGCGCATTCCGACATCAGGACGGCGTTGACTGTGCTCAATGAAGATGAGCGCGCGGGTCCCGTCCCTTAAAGGTTCAAACCGCATACGCGACTATAGCATCGGCGATTAACGTCGCCCAAAGCGCTGAATCTACCGCCGCTCGACCGTTCGTTGACGTCGGCGAGAGCTACCAGGCGCCGCCGAGCGCTACGCGAATCTCTTCGCCGGAGATACCGCTGCTCTGCTTGGAACAGAAGAAGGCGATCGCGTTACCGACCTCGTCGGGCTCGATGGTCCGACCAGCCGCATAGCTTGCGTCACGCTGCTTCCAGACCTCAGCAACCGAGATCCCCATCTGCTCTGCATCGTGGGCGGCAGACAGTTCGGTCATCTCTGACCGCACCCAGCCGGGCAACAGCGAGTTGCAGGTGATGCCGTGTGGCGCGCCGTCTTGCGCGACCGAGCGCATCATGCCGAGTAGGCCAGCCTTGGAGGCGCTGTAGGCGGAGAAGGCAGGTGCGCCCATCGTGGCGGCGGTCGAGGAGATCAGAACGATTCGCCCATCGCCAGCGGCCTTGAGATCGGGCCACGCCATCCGGATCAGATAGAAGGGTGCGTCGAGATTGAGCGCCATGGTTTCGCGCCAGATCTCGGTGGGCTGCTCACCAATCGACTTTTCGAGCGACGAACCGACACCAGCGGACAACACTAGGGCCCGGATCGGTCCCCGTTCGCGAGCGAGGTCAATTGCCTGCTGGCAGCCCTCTTCTGTGCTCAGGTCTGCCTGAAGCGTGCCCTCGCGACCAGAACGCGAGATACCGATGACCTGATCGCCTGCTGCCGACATGATGCGGGCAGCGGCTAGGCCGATGCCACTCGACGCGCCGGTGATCAGGACAACGGACATCGCTACCTAGTCGCCCTGCTCGACGAAGTACTTGCCCGACTCGCCATCAGCGAACCAGCGCGTCGTGATCGTCTTCTTGCGGGTGTAGAAGTCGACGCCATCGGTGCCGTGTGCGTGCAGGTCGCCGAGGAACGAGTCCTTCCAACCCGAGAAGGGGAAGAACGCGACGGGAGCGGCGACGCCGACGTTGACGCCGATCATGCCGACCTCGACCTCGTGGCGGTAGCGGCGGACGGCCGCACCCGACTCGGTAAAGATCGACGTGCCGTTGCCGTAGCGCGAGCCATTGACGAACGCGATCGCGTCGGCCAGGGTGTCGACCTCAATCACGCTGAGGACGGGTCCGAAGACCTCATCGCGGGCAATCTCCATGTCAGCGGTGACGCCTTCGACGATCGTTGGGCCGACGAATGCACCTTCTTCGGAGAGGCCGGTCTCGCGTCCATCGACAGCCAGCGTGGCGCCAGCGGCGAGGGCGTTATCGATCATGCCGCGGATGCGATCACGCGCATCGCACGAGACGACGGGGCCAACGCTCGTGCCCTTCGTCATACCGTCACCGACGGTCAGAGCCTGGGTGCGGGGGAGCAGCTCCTTCTGGAGGTCCTTCCACGCGCCACCAACGGCGACGATGATCGAGCCGGCCATACAACGCTGACCAGCGGCACCGAAGGCGCTACCGATGATGTTGTCAGCCGTCTTGTCCATGATCGCGTCGGGCATCACGAGCATCGAGTTCTTGGCGCCACCGAGCGCCTGGACGCGCTTCTTGTTGGCAGCCGCGCGCTCGTAGATGTAGGCAGCAGTCGAGGCCGAGCCGACGAACGACACGGCGTCGATGCCCGGGTGGTCGAGGATGCCATTGACGACATCGCGCGAACCATTGACGAGGTTGACGACACCGTCGGGAAGACCGAGCTCGTGGATGATCTCGAACACGATCTGCTGCGTCATCGGAACCTGCTCCGACGGCTTGAGGATGAAGGTGTTGCCGCAGGCGATCGCGAACGGCAAGAACCACATTGGCACCATCGCGGGGAAGTTAAACGGCGTGATCGCGGCGCAGACACCAACGGGCTGGCGGATCGTCTCGGTGTCGACCTTCGTCGCAACGCCTTCGAGGATGCGTCCCTGCATCGTCGTTGGGATCGCGGTGGCGCACTCGACCATCTCGATCATGCGGCCAACCTCGGCCTGGGCGTCGGGGTACGTCTTGCCCATCTCGCTCGTCGCGGTTGCCGCGATCTCGTCGGCGCGCTGCACGAGCTGCTCGCGGAAGCCGAACAGCCAGCGGGCGCGCTCAATCGTGCTTGTGGCCTTCCACGCTGGGAAGGCGGCGCGGGCAGCCTGGACTGCGGCGTCGACATCGTTGGCGCCCGACAGAGGAACCTGCGCCAAAACCTCGCCCGTGGCGGGGTTGGTGATGTCGAGCAGCTCGGAGCTGGTCGACGGCACCCAGCCACCGTTGATGTAGTTCGGCAGGATCTTCGTTGCGATAGCGCTCATAAGTCGGTACACCTCAGGGACGTTGGTCTCCGGATGCTACAAGCGACTGCTAACTGATGGTGCGCTCCATCAGCTGACGCTTGACCCGCGCGAGGATCGCACCGACGCTGCGCATGCGTAGGGGTGACACAACATCGGCAAGACCCATCCCGGAGGCAAAGTCGGAGGGGGTCGACAGGATCTCGTCAACCGTGCAGCCATCGAGGCCCGCGTGGATGATGCCGGCGAAGCCCTTCGACGTCGGCGCCTCGTCCGGTGCGGCGAAAAAGAGGTGGACTGCATCGCCCTCGAGTTCGGCCTGTACGAACAGTGGCGTCTGACATTCGTGGACACGCTCGAGCTCTACACCCTGCAGGCGCTCGGGGAGGTCCGGCAGATCGCGCGAGTACTCCAGCAGCAGGTCGAGTCGCTCGGTGCGATCGACCTCGGCGAACTCGTCGACGATCGCCTGCAGACGGGGAGGGAGAGTAGTGCTCACCGGGTCTAGGCGCTGGGCTTCTCGATCGGAACGCGCACGGCGTTGCCCCACTCGACCCACGAGCCGTCGTAGTTGCGGACGTTCTCGAAGCCGAGCAGGTGGGTGAGGACGAACCAGGTGTGGCTCGACCGCTCGCCAATGCGGCAGTACGTAATTACCTCGTCGCCGTCCTGCAGGCCCTGCTCGTCGCCGTAGATCGCGCGCAACTCGTCGGCGCTCTTAAATGAGCCATCGTCGTTAGCGGCCCGCTTCCACGGCACGCTCTTTGCGGTTGGCACGTGGCCACCGCGCTGTGCGCCCTCTTGCGGGTAGTCCGGCATGTGCAGCAGCTCGCCGGAAAACTCGCCAGGCGAGCGCACGTCGACCAGCGGACCATTGCCAATATGGGCGAGGACGTCCTCTTTGAAGGCGCGGATCGTGGCGTCATCGCGCGGCACGATCGGATACTCGCTCGACGCGACAGGCTCAACGTCGGTCGTCATCGCGCGACCCTCGGCAACCCACTTCGCACGACCGCCATCGACGAGGCGGACATCCTCGTGGCCAAACAGGCTGAAGACCCAGAGGGCGTACGAAGCCCACCAGTTGAAGTTGTCGCCGTAGATCACGACCGTCGTGTCGCGTGAGATACCGCGCGCCGCGCACATCGCTGCAAAGCCATCAGGACTGATGTAATCGCGCGTCGTCGGGTCGTTGAGGTCGAGGTGCCAATCGATCTTCTGGGCGCCAGGGATGTGGCCCGTGTGAAACAGCAGCACGTCCTCGTTCGACTCCAACACCACGAGACCGGGCGTGCCCAAGTTGTCCTCGAGCCACTGGGTCGTCACGAGACGAGCAGGGTGGGCGTAGGACTGGAGCTTGGCGTCAGTATCAGCAGAGAGCGGCATGGGATCCTCGAATAGATGAGTGGGTCACGTTGCGAACATGGTCGAATGGTAGGAGTGCTTGGCTGTTCTCGGGTCAGACAGGAGCAAGTCGGTCGACGATCTCGTCGAGTGGCCGCCAGAACACTCGCCGGGCCAACCTCGACGTTTGGAGAACGGAAAAGTGGCCAAAAGACATCGAGCGTGTCGAGCGCAGAATCTCGAGCGTGGAGGGGTGCGGTGCGATGCTTCGTGCGATCTCCTTGGCACCACGACTGCCGACAACCTGATCGCGGTCACCGACGACAAGGTCGACCGTGATCGACGATGAGATCACGAGCGGGTCGGAATTGCGTCCTCGTACGAAGTAAGGAAATACGCCATAGATGGCTGCTGGAGCCGGTATCTCCCACGCCTCCGACTCGGCGGCGGCGATCACGCAGATTCCGGCTCCGAAGCTGTAGCCGGCGAGGATCAGTGGGCCACAATCGTCACCCAGTTCGGCAAGGCCTTCGCGCAGGCTCGACTCCGCGCTCTCAAGCATCTGCTTACGGCTGGCGCGGAGGCTGGTCTGGTAGCGCGGAAACACGACGGCCACGCCGGAGTCCGTCAGGTGCTGGATCCAGGCGAGGTAGTTACTCGGCGAGCGGTCACTCCAACCGTGCAAAAACGCGACGGTTGCGCGCGGCGTACCGGTGGGGAGAAACAGGTCAGCGGCCCGCTGGGTGTCGAGTCCGCTGCGCGCAGCGCGCAGCGAATTGATGGCCAGGGTGGGGAGCAACGTCTGCACGGTCTGCACTCTACTTCGCTCAGCACAGACCCGACGGCCTGTTTCGAGGCATCATCGTGCCGGAGCTAGGCCCCTGCGAGTTTGTCGATGAGCCGATCGAGTGGGAGCCAGAACGCGCGCTGAGCGGCGCTGTCGGTGCGCTTAGGTGACAGGTGCTCGAAGGTGAAAGCGGAGGTCGACGAGAGGGTGCGGATCGTCGCGGAGTGCGGCGCGATCGCAGTCGCCAATGCGGTTGCGCCGGAGTCTCCAACAACCGCGTCGCGATCGCCCACGAGCATCGTCACGAGCGTCTCTGGTGGCACCGTGCCGAAAGGTTCGGGTACGACCGGCGGCATGGCCGGGAAGATCGCGTAGATCGCCGCGGGCGCCGGCACGTTCCAAGCCGCAGCATTGGCGCCGTAGACGACGGAGTAGCCGCCACCAAGTGAATAGCCGACGGCAATGACGGGCCCGACTGGTGGTGCCCTGTCGAGGCCGTCACGGGTGGCGGTCTCCACGTCGGCAAGCATCTCTGCGGGCGAGGAGACAACGCTGCGCTGGTAGCGAGGAAAGATCACCGCCACGCCCTCGCTGTTGAGGTGCTCGATCCACGGAAGATAGTCGTCGGGCTCGAGGTCGGTCCAGCCGTGGTACAGGACAACTGTCGCGCGCTCGGCGTTCTTGGCGGGGAAGACCTCGGCAGTAGCAGCAGGATTGGAACTCGTCGCTGCGGGCTCTGTGATGGTCGGAGGACTGCTCGTACTCGACGACGAGGCGCCGCCACAGCCGGCGAGGAGAAAAATGGCAAGGAGTGGGAAGAGGCGGCGCATTAGATCTGAAACAGCTCACCCTGGGCGGGGCCGGGTGCGGTCGAGACGGGTACCTGCGCATCATGCAGCAACTGACGCAGACGGTCGGCATTATCGGGCCCCTGCGTTGCCGCGTTGGTATTGAAGACCGCGTAGAGCCGGCTCGTGGTCTGAGCGAGCGTGCGTAGCGGCTCAACCCACTCTGCGAGTTCTGCGTCCGAGTAGAGGTGATCGAAGCGCGATGAGGCGCCATCGCCATGGTGGTTCCAGGTCGCGGCGTTGCGGCCATGAAAGCGCACGTATCCGGTTTGCGTGGTGGCCGCAACCACGGTCTCGACCACGTTGTTCGACGAGACGTGCGGCGCGTCAACCGCCACGTAGGTGAGGTCACGCTCGCGAAGGCTGTCGAGCGTCTCGTCGCGCAGGGCGGTCGAGAGCCAATCGCGCTGGCGAAACTCGACCAGCAACTCGGTGTCGGGAAGGGCCTCCTTGGCATGCTCGATGCGTTGCCACGACGCGCGGCCCGGCAGCGCTGAGGGCGGCAGTTGAAAGAGCACGCCACCGAGTTTGCCGGCCTGACGCAACGGCTCGAGCGAGCGCGCGAAGCGGGCAAAGACGCGGTCTCGAAGCGCGTCGGACGGGACGACGTGGCCACGCGACGTCACCTTGTCGACGAGTGGGCGCAGATCGACGGGCAACTGTTCGGGGCGGACAGCGTGCCCCGTCATCAGACCAAAGGCCTTGATGTGGAAGACGAAGCCGGGTGGTGTCCGCTCCGCCCAATTGTGGGTCGTGCGCTCGGCTGGGATGGCGTAGTACGACGAGTCCACCTCGACCGTGTCGTAGTGCTCGGCGTAGAACCGCAGCCGCGCCTCGGCCGTTGTCGTATGGGGCGGATACCAATCCGCAATCAGGCCCTTCTCCACCCACGCACACGTACCGAGGCGGACCGTCGCGGTCACTGCGCTGGGTGTTCGGCGATCCAGTGGCGCGCGATATCGACGCGGCGCGTCACCCAGACGCCTTCGCGGCCAGCGATGTGGTCGAGGAAGCGGCGCAGTCCATCGATGCGTCCTGGACGACCGACGATGCGACAGTGCAGGCCGATATTCATGATCTTCGGTGTCGTCGCACCTTCGCGATAGAGCGTCTCGAACGTGTCGATCAGGTACGTCGAGAATTCGTCGGCCGTGCGGAATCCGTTCGGCGTTGCGAAGCGCGCGTCGTTGGCGTCGAGCGTGTACGGGATCACGAGATGGTTCTTCTCGCCCACGCGCGTCCAGTACGGCAGCTCGTCGGAGTAGTCGTCCGAGTCGTAGAGGAAGCCACCCTCCTCGGCCGCGAGACGGCGGGTGTTGTAACTACAGCGTCCGGTGTACCACCCGTACGGGCGCTCGCCAGTCGCGTCGGTGATCAGCTTGATGCAGCGGTGGAGGTGGTCGAGCTCGGTCGCCTCGTCCATCTGGTGATAGTCGATCCAGCGGTAGCCGTGGCTGCAGACCTCGTGGCCGGCGGCAGCCGCGGCGGTAGCGGGAGCGGGGTTGAGCTCGATTGCCTTACCGACGGCAAACACCGTCAACGGCTGCTGATACTCCTCGAAGGCGTCGAGGATGCGCCAGACGCCGACACGGCCACCGAACTCGTAGATCGACTCGGTCAGGAGGTCGCGCTCGGGTCCTCCGGGGCCCTGAATCTCCGTTAGGAAGGTCTCGCTCTCCGAGTCGCCGAGCAGCGGATTGCGCTCACCGCCTTCTTCGTAGTTGAGGACGAAGCTGACGGCCACGCGCGCGCTACCGGGCCAATTGGCGTTTGGGGGCGTGTGGCCATAGCCGATCAGGTCGCGTGGCTGCATAGTCATGACACGAACGTTAGGCGAAACCCGGCGCCAAAACATGAACGCGACAAACCCTCAGCCAGAGCGAGACCAACGGTGGGCGCGATCCGCGTCGCCTACCCTATCGGTATGGACCCGGACGCCCCGATTGGCATGTTCGACTCGGGCGTGGGTGGACTGACCGTCCTGCACGCCACGCTCGTGCGGTTGCCGCACGAGGATGTCGTCTATCTCGGTGATACCGGTCGCTTTCCGTACGGGCCGCGTTCGCAGGACGAACTGATCGCCTATGGGCGTGAGCTGACCGGCATTCTCGTCGAGCGTGGCGCCAAGCTGATCGTCGTGGCCTGTAACTCGGCGACAGCCGCGGCGCTGCCCGTCTTGCAGCAAGAGTCGCCGGTGCCCGTCCTCGGCGTGATCACCCCCGAGGCGCACGCTGCCGTGCAGGCGACCCGTCTGCGCAAGGTTGGCGTGCTCGCCACGGAGGCGACGGTCAACAGCCAGCGCTACGTCGAGGCAATCCACGATCTCGACGCTGGCATCCAGGTGACGCAGGTCGCCTGTCCGGGGCTCGCCGAGTCGATCCAAGGTGGCGAGCCGTATTCGGAGCGCACGCTCGAGTTGGTCCAGCTCGCCTGCGTGCCGCTACGTGAGGCCGGCGTCGACGTCGTCGTGCTCGGTTGTACGCACTACCCACTGGTCCGCCACATGCTGCAGCGCGAGCTCGGCACCGAGGTCCACACGATCACCGCCGCGGAAGAGCTTGCCGAAGAGATCGCAGCGACGCTTGCGCGCAAGGGCTGGCAGCGTGGCGACGACCATCGCGGCGAGTACCGCTTTCTCGCAACGGGCGACACCGAGGCCTTCCGCGAGGAGGGCACGCGCTTTTTGCAGTTACCGATTGGTGACGTGGAACACGTGCCTGTCGCTGATTGCTTGTAGGCTGCGATAGTTCCACCCTGCTCGCGGCTCATGATCTGCGCTCGAGCCAATGTTCCAACGAATGGGACCTCGTCTGTCCTGGCACCACCCTAAACCGGTCGTGTTGGGCGGGGGACCCACCTGCATAAGCAGGTTCGACGGGAGATGGGTCGCGGCAGGGTGGGACAACTCAGCCCGGCGTTCCCAGCGGCTGTCACGCCGCGGTTGTTCGAGCGGTGCGACAATGCGGTCGTGATCTACCTCGACCATGCAGCCACCGCACCGCCCGACCCCCGCGTGGTCGAAGCGATGTTGCCGCACCTAACGGAACGCTTTGGCAATCCCTCCGAGCCGCACGCGCTTGGACGACAGGCGCGCGCAGACCTCGATACAGCGAGGGAAGAGATCGCCTCGCTCGTGGGTGCGAATCCGGCCGATGTCGTGCTGACCGGTGGCGGTACCGAGGCCGACAATCTGGCCGTGCTCGGCCGTGCGCAGGGGCAGCCAGGACGGATGGTGGTGAGTGCGATCGAGCACCCAGCAGTGCGACGGACAGCAGAGGTGTTGGCGCGGCGTGGTTGGGAGATCGCGCTCGCCCCGGTGCTGCCGAACGGGCGCCTCGACCTGATCGAACTTTGGGACCTCGTGCAGACGGGCGACGCGCTGGTCTGTGTGATGGGCGCGAGCAACGTGACGGGCGTCATGCAGCCAATCGCCGACATCGCTGCGATCTGCGCCGAGCATGCAGTGCCCCTTCATGTCGATGACGTCCAGACGGCCGCCGGCGCCGAGCTTGACCTGTCCGACCTACCTGGGCGCGTGACGATTGCGCTCGCTGCCCACAAGTTGGGTGGGCCGCGGGGTGTTGGAGCGGTGATTGGCTCGGGTGTGCAGAGCCTCGATCCGATCGTCTTTGGTGGTGGACAGGAGTCTGGTCTGCGCCCGGGTACGGAAGATGTCGCGGGCGCTGTGGCCTTGGCTGCTGCATTGCGAATTCGACAAGGCGGCGAGGCGCCGGCCGAGCGCGTCCGGCGTGCTGCACTGCGCGACGACCTCGAGGCGCGGCTTGGCTTGCTGGTGGTTGGCGCGGAGGTCGAGCGACTGCCCGGCCACGCGTTGCTGTTGACGGGCTATCGCGGCGACACCATCGTGCGCCTCTTCGACGAGCGCGGCATCGCGATCTCGGCGGGCTCGGCGTGTGCGAGTGGCGAGACGCTGCCCGACGCTACGCTGACGGCGATGGATATCGACGACGACGCTGCCCGTAGTGCGATCCGCATCACGC
>JAEMTW010000234.1 GCA_016462095.1 Thermoleophilia bacterium | reverse complement strand
CATCCACGCTAACTTCTCGTGGTCGAAAACCGCCGGAGCCGGATTGACTCGATCGAGCGAAAAACGCTCGATCAGTTCCGCGACGCTCATCAGCTCGGTCTCGCCATCCCACGACCAGCCGCACAGCGCGAGAAAGTTAACCAGCGCCTCGGGCAGGTAGCCGGCCTCGCGGAACTCCTCCACGCTGGCCGCTCCGTGCCGCTTGGACAGCCGCTTTTTATCCGCCCCGAGAATCATCGAGAGGTGTGCGGTCTGTGGGAACGTGCCACCGAGCGCCTCCACGAGCAACTTCTGACGCGGTGTCGAGGACAGCAAGTCCTCGCCGCGGATGACGTGCGTGATGCCCATCGCGAGATCGTCAAGCGGGTTCGCCAATTGATAGGTCGGACGTCCACCACCGCGCATCAGGACGGTATCCCCGAGCAGTCGATGCTCAAAGACGACCTGGCCACGCACGAGATCGTCAATCACCGTCTCGCCCTCGAGTGGCGTCCGAAAGCGAATCACCGCTGGTCGCCCCTCAGCCTCGAAGGAGGCAATCTGCTCTGCGGTCAAATCGCGATGGAGCCGCGTCGGAAGCGCGGGGTCGTCGGTCTGGCGCGCCTCGGCGCGCGCGACCTCGAGTTCTTCCGCCGTCTGGTAGCAGCGATAGGCGTCGCCTTGGGCGAGCAAGCGATCAACAGCGGCCTGATAGTGCTCGCTGCGCTCGCTTTGGAGATAGGGACCGTGCGGCCCGCCGACGCGCGGCGACTCGTCGAAGTCGAGTCCGAGCCAATCGAGCGAGCGTTGGATCTGCTCGATCGCGCCAACCTCTTCGCGCTCCGTATCCGTATCTTCGATTCGCAGGACGGTCGTTCCGCCGTGGTGACGCGCAAAGAGCCACACGTAGAGCGCAGTACGCACACCGCCAACGTGAAGAAAGCCGGTGGGCGAGGGAGCAAAGCGGACGCGGACGGACATAGCGGAACCGTACCTCCCCTTCCCCATCCGCTCGTCAGGTCGCCGCCGGGGCGACACCTATGCTGGCGGAGTGATTGCTGGCGCTCACATCTCGTCTGCGGGCGGACTGCATCGCGTGCCGGAGCGCGCCGCGGCGATCGGCGCCGATGGCGTTCAAGTCTTTATTCAGAGTGCGCGCACGTGGAAGCCGACCGCCCACAAGCCAGAGGATCTCGCCGTCCTGCGTGCCGCGCGCGAGAGCGGGCAGGTTCAATACATCGCCTGCCACGCGATCTACTTCATCAACCTGGCCACAGATGAGCCCGAGCTGCTGAAGAAGAGTCGCTCCGCCTTGCTCAACACGATCGACGTCGCCAATGCAATTGCTGCCGATGGCATCGTCTTGCACGTCGGCTCCCACAAGGGGCGTGGGCTCGAGGCGACGCTGCCGCAGATCGTGACGGAATTGCAGACAGCGCTCATGCGGCTTGATGGCCCGTGGCTTCTGCTCGAGAATTCTGCGGGCGCCGGCGGCACGATCGGGCGCGACCCAGTCGAGCTCGCGAGCATCATCAATGCCGTTGATCATCCACGGTTGGGTCTCTGCATTGACACCTGTCATGCCTACGTCTCCGGCGTCGACGTCACGAACTCCAGTCAGCTCGATGCGCTCGTGACTGAGATCGATACACGGGTGGGGATCGAACGGCTGCGCTGCCTGCACGTCAACGATGCGGCGGCGGCGCTCGGCTCGAATCGCGATCGCCATGCCAACCTTGGCCAGGGCGAGCTGGGCAAAGGCCTTGCGGTGACACTCTCGCATCCTGCCCTCAGCGATCTTCCGATGCTGCTCGAAACGCCTGGTGCCGAAGGCAATGGTCCAGATACAGCGGAGATCACCGCGCTTCGGACGCTATGCAAACAGGGCGTTACGCGTCGCGCGAAGGCTGCTCGCGCGTCGTCATGACGAACGTGCCGCCACCCGGCGGCTCATAGAACTCGGGATTGACACAGCCAATCTCTGGCAACCGGCGCGGATAGGCGGAGTCAACCACAGCGCTGCAGATCGGCAGCGGCACGCGCACTGCGCGGATCCCGCCGAAGCCACGCTCTTCCTCTGCACACTGCTCGAGCACACCAAGGTCGACCTCGGCAGCGTGCACGCGCTCAACGCAACCGGCATAGCGCCGACCATCTTTGGCGTCGTAGGCATACAGTCGCGAGCAGCCGAGACAGCCGACGGGATCAATCACCCAATCGCAGTACACCCGGCAACGTCGACACGAGGCTTCGCGGTCAAAACTCATGCGTCAAAGTATCACCGCTGTTCGGCGGGCTGGTGCGAGCGTCGGTGACGCTTAGAGCGTGGCTTGATACGCGGCAGCGTCGAGCAGGCTTTCGACAGCAGCGACGTCGTCGAGCTTGACGCGAATCAACCAGCCAGCATCGTACGGAGCCTCGTTGACCAGCTCGGGCGACTCGACCACAGCGTCGTTGACTACCGTGACCGTGCCAGCGAGCGGTGCAATCACGTCAGAGACAGCCTTGACCGACTCGAGCGATCCGTACGAGCCGTCTGCCTCGACTCGGCTACCGACCGTTGGCGGCTCGAAGAAGACGACCTCTCCGAGCGCATCCTGCGCGTGCCACGTAATTCCAAACGTCGCCTCGTCACCCGCGACACGGACCCAATCATGATCGTGGTGATAGCGCAGATCAGCGGGATAGGACTCGTCGGCAGACATGAATCAGGCTTCCTTTTTATAAAACGGCACCTTGA
>JAEMTW010000050.1 GCA_016462095.1 Thermoleophilia bacterium | reverse complement strand
CGATTGTTGGGTGCCATTACCAGACGCTCTATCGGCGTGTGCGGGCGGGGGAGTTGAAGGCGTTGATGGCAGGCGGCACCTACCGCATTCAACGCAGCGATCTTGAGTCGTGGCTGAGCGACCGTGACGCACGCCATGGTGCAGTTCCGGAGCGCAACACGCGCAGCTGGCCCAAGCTTGTGACAAACCTGCTCGATGCGCTGCTGGCGGGCGACGCCCAGGCCGCTCGGCAGCAGACGGAACGACTGCTCGCAGGTGGAGCGACAATGGCCTATCTCTGTGATCACCTCTACGGCCCAGCTCTGTACCAGGTGGGCGCGCTTTGGAGCGACGGTCAGTTGACGATCGGGGTCGAGCACCGCGCCTCGCGTATCGTCGAGGGCCTACTCGCTCACAGCACTTCACGAACGAGCAAGCCAGGCCCGCGCATCGGCGTCGTCATCGTCGCCGCGCCGCTGGGCGATCGACATTCCCTCGCCGCCCAAATGGTTGCCGCCGGCCTTCACGCTGAAGGCTTTCGCGTCCACTATCTAGGTGCGGATCTGCCTGTTGCCGAGATCGTCCAGATGGCAGAACGCGAACAGGCAGACCTCGTGGCCCTATCGTGCTGCGTTGTCGGTCGTGAGGGTCTGAGCGATGCCCTTGCGGCACTAAACGCCGCGGGGTTCTCGACGCTTGTCGGAGGTCACGGAATTAGCGAGAGCGAGGCACTGATGCTCGGTGCGACGTGTTACGGCGCGTCAATCGAGGAGGCTCAGGTGCGTGCGCGCGAACTCGTTCGCAGCAGCGCGAACTAGCGCTCGCCGCGTTCTGCCCGTCGAATCCGCTCTGCCGACTCTTCGCGTCGTGTCAACCGGCCCTGATTGTCAGGAGTCGAACCGGCGACTGCCTCGTGCATCAGCGCCTCTTGTGCAGAGATCAGTTCCTCTCCGGCTTCGGGCACGCGGCGGATCCATTCGCCATCGGCCTGCAAATTCCACGAGCCGGAATTGTCGGCAAGCTCGAGATCGAGCACGCTGTGAATCCGTTCTCGCAGCTCAGCATCACGCACCGGCGTAATCACCTCGATCCGCGAATCTAGATTGCGCGGCATCATGTCGGCGCTGCCGATGTACGTCGTCGTCTCAACGTCGGTGACGAACCGAAAGACCCGCGCGTGCTCGAGGAAGCGACCAAGAATCGAAACCACACGGATGTTTTCCGACAGTCCTACGACACCGGGACGTAGGCAACAGATGCCGCGCACGATCAGATCGATCGACACCCCGGCCTGCGAGGCCAAGTACAGCTCGTCAATCACCTCGGCATCAACAAGCGAGTTCATCTTCAGCGTGATGCTGGCGGGAGCCGCTTCGGTGTGCTCGCGCCCACAACGACGAATCTCTTCAACGACCTGGCGACGGAGATGCATCGGAGCCGTCCAAATCGCATGGAAGCCCTGTGGTCGCGCAAACCCGGTCAGCTGATTAAAGAGATCCGCGACGTCAGCCGTGATCTCCTCGTCACACGTAAAGATTCCAAAGTCGGTATAGGCACGTGCGGTAGCCGGGTGGTAGTTGCCCGTGCCGATATGGACGTAGCGCCGCGTGCGTTCGCCTTCGCGACGGACCACAAGTGCGAGCTTGCAGTGCGTCTTGAGGCCCACGCTGCCATGGACCACGTGGACGCCGGCTCGCTCGAGCGCTCGGGCCCAGCGAATGTTCCGCTCTTCATCAAAGCGAGCTGTCACTTCGACAAGCGCTACCGCCTGCTTGCCCTCTTCGGCGGCTACGGCGAGCGCCGGCACGATTGGAGCGTCGCCACTGGTGCGGTAGATCGTGTGTTTGATCGCGAGCACATTCGGGTCAGCGACTGCTTGCTCCACAAAGCGCTCGACCGATGCGCTGAAGGACTCGTACGGATGATGTACAAGGATGTCGGCTTTGCGGATCTCGGCAAACATGTCAACGGGCTTGTCGTCGTCTGCCGCCAGGCGGCTGGGCACCTGTGGCTGCCAGGAGTTAAAGCGGAGATCAGGGCGACCAACCTTGGTCAAGACACCGAGGCCACTCAGGTCGAGCGGTGGACGAATCGCAAACACCTGTCGGAGGTCAACATCCAGCGCCTCGATCAGCATCGAGCGCATATCCGCAGGCATCGACTCATCGATCTCCAGCCGCACGACATCGCCAAAGCGGCGACGTGAAAGCTCACGCTCCACTGCTTCGAGCAAGTCGTCAGCGCCCTCTTGGATCTGGAAGTCCGCGTCGCGCGTCACGCGAAACGTGCTCGAGGCCACGATCTCCATCCCCGGGAACAGCGCCGGTAGGCCGTTGGCAATAACCTCGTCGATGCGCACAAACCGCGACTGCTCGCCGACTTGGATCAACCGCGGCAGAACCTCGGGCACCTTGACGCGTGCAAATCGCGTCTCGCCCGTCGACGGATCCCGCACGGTCACGCCGACCGAGAGCGAGAGGTTCGAGATGTAGGGAAACGGTTGCCCTGGCCCCACAGCGAGTGGAGTCAGTACGGGGTACAACTGCTGATCAAAGATGGTCTCCAACTGCTCCCGCTCTTCCGAAGAACAGGCAGTCAGCGGGACGATCTCGATAGCTTCGGCGGCGAGCGCCGGCAGCAGTTCGGAATGAAGCGTGTCCTCGAGTTCGCTCTGCATCGAGCGGTAGCGCGCGGCGATCTCGTCGAGCGTCAGCTGGGGCGGCGTTCCGTCCGACGGCTCGGTGCTGTGGACCACGTGGTCGATCAATCCCGCCACTCGCACCATGAAGAACTCGTCGAGGTTGTTGGCGTAGATCATGCAAAAGCGAATCCGCTCCAGCAGCGGCACCGACGGGTCAGCTGCGAGCTCGAGCACGCGGTGGTTGAAAGCCAACCACGAGATCTCGCGATTGAACAGCCTACTCTCCGCAGGAATGATTTCGGGCGAACTCACGCCAGCATCCTACCGACAGTTGGCGATTGTCGATCAACGCGCTACCAACTGTTCACACTGGTCATGCCTTCAACGTTTATGATTGAAGACAACATTACCTTCGAGTGTGAACTACTGTAATTTCTGTTACAGCGATATCACACCCGCGGATTTTCATGGTAAGGAAAGAACGAATGGCGACCGCACTCATTGACGATCTCCAAACACTCAGCGACGGAATCCAGGCGTCTGGTCGCCTCACAGCCGAAGCCGTGACCTCGGCCACGAGGGCCCTTGTTGATTGGAGCGCAGAAGCTTTCGAGTCGACCCTAGAGGCCGAAGACGCAGTCAAGGACCTCTACGCCGGGACAGATGAGTTGGTCGAATCGATACTCGTGTCCCATCGAGTCACCGAAGTCCAAGTACGGACCATTCTGGCCGCACTTCACATCAACCGCAGCCTCGAGCGCGCGGCGCACAACGCGGCCCGCGTGGCGCATCTGGCAACGCCACCGCCACGCCGCTCGCTCGTCGATGAGGCAGTAATCGCAGATGCGCTACGCGCGATGGGCGAGCGTGCCGCCGAGATGGTGCGCACCGCAGTCGACACATACGAGCGGCGCGATGTGAATGCGGCTCGGCTGCTCTCAGCGCTCGACGAGATGATTGACCGCGAGAACGAGAAACTCTCAGACACGATTCTCTCGATCGAGGTCAACGACCCCGAGTTGCGGCGATGGTCGTCGCGCATGCTTTTTGCAGGTCGCTGGCTCGAGCGGATCGGTGACCATGCCGTCAATGCGGCGGAGCGCACGACGTACATGATGACGGGCCCGCAACCAGTAGCCGAGCCTAATGCGCTGGTTGCGACTCCGCGCAACCAGCGTTGAACGAGGGTGAGCGGTGGGACTCGAACCCACGACCGCCGAGACCACAACCCGGAGCTACCACCAGCTGAGCTACGCCCACCACGTGCCGCTTTCGCGAACGCCGTAAGTATATAACGAACCCGCCGATCTGGCCGACCGTTAGACTACTGGCATGGCGACTGTGCTGATTGTCGAAGACGACGAGGTCCTCGCAGGGGTCATGCGACGACACCTCTCGAAGGCGGGCCACGACGTGGAGTGGGCCGCCGATGGCGAGCGAGGATTGCGCAAGATTCGCTTCGAGCGTCCAGACGTCTGCGTTGTCGATCTGATGATGCCGGGCACGGATGGCTGGGGCCTAATCGAACAGATCCGCGCCGAGGGCGTCACGACCCCTGTGATCGTGCTGTCGGCTCGCTCAAGCGAACACGACAAGGTCCATACGCTTGGTATCGGAGCCGACGACTATCTCGTCAAACCGGCGTCGATGCGAGAGCTCGTGGCGCGCGTCGATGCCGCCCTGCGCCGTTCGGGGCGCACACCTCCCGCAGCTCCTGAACGTGACGAGGCGCCACTTGAGGCGCCAGGCATCCGCATCGACTTCCGCACACACCGCGCCCTGATCGAACTGGCGCCCGGGTCGTGGATCGACGCCGAACTAACCGTGCGCGAGTTTCGACTGCTCGTCACGCTTGCGCGCGAGCGCGGCCGCGTGCTCAGCCGTGACGAGCTTCAGCAGCGCGTCTGGGGTTCGCCGCACCGTCCGCGTGACCGCATCGTCGACGTCTGCGTTCGTAAGTTGCGCGAGAAGCTCGACATGCGATCGCCCGAATACTCGTTTATCCAGACGCACTATGGGGTCGGCTATCGCTTCGAGCCCGAAGCCAAAGCCGCGACGCCCGCTACATAGCGAGCGGGAGCACGACCCGAATCGTGGTGCCGGTGGCGCCGTCCGACTCCGCAGAGACCGTGCCTCCGTGCGCCTCGATGATGTGCTTGACCAACGCCAAGCCGAGCCCCGAACCCGGGCCGCTGCGTGCCGCATCGCCGCGATAGAACCGCTGAAACACGAATGGCAGGTGCTGAGCGCCAATGCCAGCACCGGTATCGCTGACGGTCAGGTAGGCCAGATCTTGGGCGGTTGTGACCGTGACATCGACTCGCGCCTCGGGGCCGCCATGGATCAAGGCGTTGTCGACGAGGTTCTGGATCACGACTTCGTAGAGGCGGGCGGCGACCGGGACATCTACCTCGCCATGCGCGGACAACGTGATCTCGCGACCGCGACCGATCCGACGCTGACGCGCGTCAGCGACGACGTTGGCTGCAATCGCACAGGCGTCCGCGATGCCATCGGCGACCGCTAGCCGCCCGCGATCGAGCGCTGCGAGGAGCAGCATCTCGTCGATCAGTTTGCGCATTCCATCGACTTCGTTCTCGATCTGGATCACGAGCTCGTCGCGTTCGTCTTCGATGTCTGGCAGCGCTAGCGTCTCCGCGAGCCCAAGAATGCGCGCGAGCGGGGTCCGCAACTCGTGTGACACCGCGGCTGAAAAGGTGCGACGGGCCTCCTCGAAGTCGACGTCTTCGGAGACATCCTGGAGCATCACGAGGACACCCTTTGTGTAGCGCAGCGCCGTCACTCTGAGCGAGCGCGCGGGGTCGAGAAAGATCGTCTCGAGTGTGACGCTGTCGGTACCGTGCATCGCGCGGTCAACAACCTCGGCGAGCGACGGCGACCACGCCTCCGGCTCACCACCGATTGTCAGGATGGGGAACTCGCGTGAGCCAAGCGAGCTGATCTGGATGATGCGGCCGTCGGTACTGACCGTAAAACAGGCTACAGGGATCGCCTCGGCGAGCACACGTGCGTCGATCTGCCACGTCGGATCGGCGGCAACAGGATTCGCGGCGATAACCAGATCGCGCCGGTAATTCGATCGGCGCAACAATCGGGAACCAATCCATCCCGCGATTACGCCGCAGGTAACGAGGAGGACGGCGTAGAGAACTTGCATTCGGCAACAGTACCCGGCAAACGGACGGTTCGTGACACCCGTGCTCCACAGGCACCACTTCGTTACCACCCCGCGACCATGCTGCAACCCATCACGTGCAGCCAGCACCGTAACCTGCGGCCAATGCCAAGTGTTCTCGTAATCGAAGACGATCCGATTCTCGGAAAAGCGATGGTCATGCACCTGCGGCATGCCGGCTTCGATGTCGACCTCGCCGAGGACGGCGAACGCGGCCTGCGTCGCCTCCGCCACGCCCGCCCAGACATTGCCGTGATCGATCTGATGCTACCCGGCCTCGATGGTTGGGCCGTGACTGAGGCGATTCGAGAGGACCATCTCGGTGTGCCCGTGATCGTCGTCTCGGCGCGCGGCTCGGAGCATGACAAGGTGCACACCCTCGAGATCGGCGCCGACGACTATCTGTCGAAGCCATTTGGCATGCGCGAGTTGATTGCTCGGATTGAAGCGCTCCTTCGTCGCACGCGTCTGGTCGCGGCTTCCGAGCCGCGCGGCGATGCAATTGAGGTCGACGGGCTACGCATCGATCCAGACCTGCGGCGCGCGTTTATCCGCGTCGCGCCGGGACAGGCGCCGGCCGATTGGATCGATAGTCAATTGACACCCACCGAGTTTCGCCTCGTGGTGGCCTTGGCCCGCCAAGAGGGACGCGCGCTGTCGCGTGACGAGTTGCAGCGTCGCGTCTGGGGCATTCCCTATCGACACCGTGATCGCACGGTTGACGTCTGCGTGCGCAAGATCCGCGAGAAGCTGGATCGGCAGAGCGAAACCCACGACTACGTGCATACGCACTATGGCGTTGGGTACCGATTCGCAGCCGAACCGCGCTAGCGCACCTTTCACACCGATAGACTGAGCGCATGTTCGAGATCGGCGCCACTCTGCGTACCGCACGCGAACAGCGTGGCGTCAGCATTGACGACGCCGCTGAGGCCACGAAGATTCGCTCGAGCTATCTGGTCGCCCTTGAGGAAGAGGACTTCGAGCGGCTTCCCGGGCCGACCTACGCTCGCGGTTTTCTGCGCTCCTACAGCGAGTATCTCGAGCTGGACGCGCAACTGCTGATTGATGAGTTTTCGGAGCGCTTTTCGTCGGCGCCGTGGGAGGTTGACGACGCGGTGATGTTTCCGCGACGCGGCAGCGCCCAATCCAGTCGGCATTCGAGCCGCGGGTCCGGCATCGTGGTCGTCGCGATCGTCGGCATCTTGGCGATCGCTGTGTTGATTGTGATCGCCGCGACGTATCCGTCAACGCGCACGACCCCGCTACCAGCGACGGGCGGCACCAACGTCGTCACTGTCACCGAGGCCGCCGTCAATCCCGTGGCAACCGCCATCACGGCCCAGACTGCACCCGATTCGACCTCGGCCGCCGCGGAGGCGATCGTGTTCGTCAAGCCGTTTGCTCAGGTCACGCTGACCGTGCGTGCTCTCGAGTCACCCGAGGGGACCGCGGCGCTGTTTCAGCAGAAGGTCGACCCTAACCCGAACCAACCCGACGGCTTCAAACTGCCCAAGTCGGCTTCGGGGTATCTGATCCGACTCGATCGCCCCAACACCTTGACGCTCGTCGTCAATGGCAGTCCGGTTGTGCCAGGGTCCACTGACACGCTGCTCTCCATCGATCCCAACGGCCGCGTCGCTGCCGTCACCGAATGAGCAGGCGTCCAACCGCAGCGATTCTGGTGACCGGATCCGAGATTCTGCTCGGGCGCACCCAGGACCGCAACAGTGGCACGCTGGCACGCTCGCTCGATGCCAACGGCATTCGCGTCGAACGGATCGTGGCCGTGGACGACCGCGAGGAGCATCTGCGCGCAGCACTCGCCGATCTCGTCGATGGCGGCTACGACCTGATCATCACCTCCGGCGGGCTGGGACCCACGCACGACGACCGCACCGTGTCGATCATCGCGGACGTCACCGGATTGGCTCTCCAACTGGACGAGGGCGCCCTCGCCGAGATCACCGCGATTGTCACGGGCTACGCAGCGCAGCGGAACGTGCCGGTGGAGCAACTGCTGCCAGGCGCGCGTAAGCAGGCGATGGTGCCCGTTGGCGCCCACGTGATCTCACCCGCCGGCACCGCACCGGGGTTGATCGTGCCGGGAGCGACCACGATCGTGGTGTTGCCCGGTCCACCAACAGAACTCGCCGAGGTCTGGCACCGCGCATTGGAGCACGCTGCAATGCGCGATTTGCTCGGCGCGCAACTTGAGCGACGCGTGCTGCGCATCTGGAGCACGCCCGAGTCGACCGTGGCGCGTGTCTTCGACGAACTCGGCGGGGATCAGCACGGCACCGAGACGTCGATCTGCGCGACGCGGCTAGAGGTCGAGGTCGTGATTCGCTTTGCACCAGCGGCGCGTGCCGCCGGAACGGCGCTGGCGGACGGTCTGCTGGACGCGTTTGGCGATGCCGTGTACGCCGAAGATGATCTTCCGGTCGAGGCCCGTGTCGTTCAGGGTCTCGAGCAGAGGGGGCTGACCGTGGCCTGCGCCGAGAGTTGCACGGCAGGCATGGTGGCGGCACGCCTCGCAGCTGTTCCTGGCGCCTCGAATGTCTTGCGTGGCGGGATCGTGGCGTATGCGAACGACGTCAAGATCGCTCAGGTTGGTGTGCCGGCGGCCACGATCGCCGAGTACGGAGCCGTCTCGGCCGAGGTCGCGTTGGCCCTCGCAGAGGGGGTCCGCGAGGTCCTGCAGAGCGATCTTGGGATCGGCGTCACCGGCGTAGCCGGACCCGGTGGTGGCTCGGATCAGAAACCGGTCGGTCTGGTCCATGTCGCCGTTGTGGGACCACACGGCACGCGTCAGGTCTTGGAGCGCAGTTTTCCCGGAGATCGCGAGGCAGTGCGGACGAATTCTGCGCTGACTAGCCTGCATCTCGTGCGCCTGCTTTTGCAGGATGAGCGTCTCTCCCTCGACGTGTAAGGAAGCGCGCGAAACCCGCGACGTTGCTTGCATGAATGGCGTCCGAGTCGGCAGCCATACTGGGTTCCAACAGCGAACCGCATTCAGTCCAACCCGGCACGAGCCGGTGGGAGGTCACGATGAGCGAAAAAGACAAGGCAGTAGCGGCAGCGCTTCAGCAGATCGAGAAGCAACACGGCAAGGGCGCTGTCATGCGACTTGGCGACTCAACCCGCACGCCGGTTGCGGCGATCTCGACGGGGTGTCTTGGCCTCGACCTTGCACTCGGTGTGGGCGGATTGCCTCGTGGACGTATCTGCGAGATCTTTGGCCCCGAATCGTCGGGTAAGACGACGCTCGTCTACCACGTCATCGCCGAAGCACAACGCAAGGGCGGCGTCTGCGCCTTTATCGATGCCGAGCACGCGATGGATCCCACCTACGCCCGCAACATTGGCGTCGACATCGACAACCTGCTCGTCTCTCAGCCAGACAATGGTGAACAGGCACTGGAGATCGCCGAGATGCTGATTCGCTCTGGTGGCCTCGACGTCGTCGCCATCGACTCCGTCGCCGCACTGGTGCCGCGGGCCGAGATTGAGGGCGAGATGGGGGACTCCTTCGTGGGTCTCCAGGCTCGTCTGATGAGCCAGGCGATGCGCAAGCTGACCGCAGTCCTCAACCGCACCGGCACCGTTGCGATCTTCACCAACCAGCTGCGCGAGAAGATCGGCGTCATGTTCGGTTCGCCCGAGACAACGACTGGTGGTCGTGCACTCAAGTTCTACTCGTCTGTGCGACTCGATATCCGCCGCATTGAGACCCTCAAGGAGGGTACGGATGCGATCGGTAACCGGGTGCGCGTCAAGGTCGTCAAGAACAAGGTGGCGCCACCATTCCGCCAGTCGGAGTTCGACATCATTTACGGCACGGGCATCTCCTGGTCCGGCTCCGTGCTCGACGTCGCCCTTGAAGACAACATCATCGAGAAGTCCGGTTCGTACTTCTCCTTTGAGAAAGAGCGCCTCGGTCAGGGCCGCGCCAACGTGCGTGGGTTCCTCGACGAGCATCCCGACGTCCTCAGTCGCATCACGCGACGCATCGAGGAGACCCATGGCATCACGATCAGCGGTGGCAATACGGCTCCTGCGGACGCCACCCCGATGATTCCGCCCCCTGCTGACATCGCTGAGGGCGACGACGTTGCCGACGAGGCAGTGGCGGTTGCCAGTGAGGCCATGGCGGTCGCCGACGAGGGCGCCGTCGTCGCCGAAGGCTAACGCTCGTGGCCGCGCGGGTCGTCACCGCGGTACAACCAAGAACTGACCTGCGTGTTGCCATCGAGCTCGATGGCAACCCGTGGTTGGTTTTGGATGCTCTGGTTGCCACCGAGCTGGGGATCTACGTCGACGCCTCACTCTCGACAACGACCAAGCGCAAGGCAGAGCAGAATGCCCGTGCTGCGCGAGCACTCGATCGGGCCGCCGCGATGGTTGGACGTCGCTCGCACGCGCGCGGCGAACTCGAGCAGCGCATCGCCAAGCGCGAGGGTGCGGAC
>JAEMTW010000233.1 GCA_016462095.1 Thermoleophilia bacterium | reverse complement strand
GCCGCATCTCGATCGGCACGTCGGCACCGGTGATCTCGAGCACCATCTCGGCGAGCTTCTGCTGGGTCAGCTGGTACGAGGTCAAAGGCTTCTCGAAGACGATCCGTTCGGTGGCGTACGAGAGAGCCTCCTCGTAGCAGGCGCGCGCGGCGCCCATGACGCCCCAGACGATGCCGTAGCGTGCCTCATTAAGGCACGAGAGCGGTCCGCGAAGGCTGTTTGCTTCGGGCAGCCGGTTGGCATCGGGCACGCGAACGTCTTGGAAGACGAGTTCGGACGTGATCGACGCGCGCAGCGACATCTTCTTGTGGATGTCGGGTGCGGTAAATCCGGGCATGCCCTTCTCGAGCAAGAAGCCACGAATGCCTTCGTCGGTTGCCGCCCAGACAATTGCCACGTCGGCGATCGAACCGTTGGTGATCCACATCTTGGAGCCATTAATGATCCAGTCATCACCGTCGCGGCGCGCAAACGTGCGCATCGAGCCTGGATCCGAGCCCGCGTCGGCTTCGGTCAGTCCGAAGCAGCCAATCGCCTCGCCGGCGGCCATGCGTGGCAGCCACTCTTGCTTCTGCTCTTCGGAGCCCCACCGGTAGATCGCGTACATCGCCAGCGAGCCCTGCACGGAGACGGCGCTACGCAGGCCACTATCGCCGTACTCCAGCTCGTGATTGATCAGACCGTAGGCGACAGCGTTGACGCCCGAGCAGCCGTAGCCCTCGAGGTGGGCGCCAAGGAAGCCCAATTTGCCAAACTCGGTGAACACCTCGCGGGGCAAGATGCCCTTGTCGAACCAGTCGCCAACCTCGGGCAAGATCTGCTCGCGGACGACCTCACGGACCGCATCGCGGATCGACTTCTCGTCTTCGCTGAGAAGCGCATCGAAACCGATGTAGTCGTGCGGATCGATTGCCTTGTCGCTGATCGTGGCCACGAGAGTCCTCCGGGTCGAATGCCAATAGTCTAACGCAGGGTGCGCGGTTGTCTCTTCGCTGACGGCTGCGACCGCGGCCGATCCGAGGTCGTGTTGAGGTGTATCCATTTTGCGTGACTCTGGCTGTCCTAGGGTGTACGATCGACGCATGAAGCGTCCCCTCCTCGCCCTTGTCGCGCTCGTTGCGACAGCCTTCGCTGCGGCTCCCGCTACCGCTGCGACGGTCTCCGGCACCCTCAAAAGCGGCAAGGGTTACACGATCGTTGTCGTCCAGAGCAATGGTAAAGCCAAGAAACTGAAGGTGACGAGTACGAAGGGCACCTTTAGCGTGACGGGAGTCACCCTCTCTGGCGCGTCGCTCAACCTGATCTCGTCCACCGGTCAGTACTGGGGACCTGTCGTCTTGGCTGGCTCCGGCACCAAGGTCTACGAGACCATCAAGGGTTCCGGTAACTTGGCTCTCGGCACCGTCACACTCAAGACGGGCTACGCCGTTGCCGTTGCGCCGAAGACGCGCTATCAGACCGGCGCGGCCTACTCTGTCAAGGCAGCCAAGGGCAAGCCAGTTGGCGCAAGCAAGCTTGGTCGCGTCAAGGTTGGCAATGGCACCAGCACGCTGGCGGGCTACAACGGTCCGGGCAAGGACGCCGACCTCGACGGTATTCCCGGCGCCTTCGATATTGACGACAACGGCAACCTCATCCTCGACAACGTCGACCGCACGGGACGGGCAGGCAAGCGTCTCGCACTGGTGCGTGCCTTTGGACCCGCGCTCCGAGACATCTGCCCAACGCCGGATCAGCCACAGCCGGCTGGTTGTACTCCACCCACACTTCCCGCGAGTGGTGGCGGGACCGATAGTGCCACCACGGAATTCAAGCTCTTTTCAAACTTCAAGTTGACGGGGGCGACCTCGATCAACGCCAACATCGCTGCCATCACGGATCTGAATCCGCTGATTGCAGCGGCAGTACCGACGACAGTGACGCTGGCAACACAGGTGATCGGAGGCGCGACTGCCACGCTCGATTGCTTGGGCAACGCGTATTGCGCGAGTCACACCGTAGGTTCCGCGACCTACCCGCTCGTCAATTTTGCAGCCGCCACCTTCACCGGTACGTACCTCGACTTGGTGACCGGTTCTACAGGTGACGCTCAAATCTCGCCTGGGGCAGCCCCGGCGGACATTGGTGCCGGCGATGCGTTCATCGAGATGGTCGGAGCAAGCAGCTATCCCGGAACGCTCAACTTTGTCTTCAACACTGCACCGGCACTTGTTTCCTATAACGTCGGCAGTGGTGTGCAGATGGTCTCCTATGACGCCTCGGGCGTTACCGCTACGGGCATGTCACAAGCAGCGCCGATCACGCTTGCTGCCGGTGCCACGTCACTAACGGTGACGTTCTGGCGGCCACAGCGAGAAGCACTCTCCACCGAGACCGGTACCTGGACAGACATCGGTGGGCTGACCTATCGGGCGGATACCCCAAACGCTCCCTTGGGTAGCACCAAGCGTTCGTGTGTCGGCGCCTACTCTGCTGCCACTAGCAACGGCACGGCCGTTGCGACCACGGCTACCAGCGACGGCGTGCTTGATCCGGCACTCGACGCACAGGCCAACGTGGGTAACACCATCTCGTGGACGATCGACCTCGCAACCTGCTTCGACTGGTCGTTGATGGCGAGCGGTACCCCGTTCGATCTCGACATCCAGGCCGTCAGCGTCTACGGCGACAACGCCGCGCGCAAGCTGTTCTTCAAGAAGGGTTAGGAGAGGGAGGCACCCTCAGACGTTGCT
>JAEMTW010000232.1 GCA_016462095.1 Thermoleophilia bacterium | reverse complement strand
CGTCGAGCCGCGTGCTGTGCGATGGCACCACGCGGGCGGGCACGCCAAGCTCGGCGAGGCGGTGCTGGATGTTGAGGACGAACGAGTCGCGGCTGTCGAGGATGATGATCATGGCAGCGCCCGCCAGACCGTCTGCAGCTCGTCGAAGATGGCGTCGCGCGCGATCGCTTGGCCGTCGACGCTGGCGATCGGGATCACGCCGCGGCCGGCCGTCAAGACGGCTGCTCCCTGCGCGGCGTAGAGGTCGGCGAGGTGCACGTCGGCTTCGGCGGCGCCCGTCTCGTCGAGTGCCCAACTGCGCGTCACACCCTGCAGGATCCCGGCGAGGCGGGGCACGACGAGGTTGCCATTTGCGAGCCGCACGATGATGCTCGCGCGCGTCGTCTCACCGACCAGATCGTCCTCGGAGACGAGCAGCACTTCGTCGCCGCCAAACTCGGCCTCGACGACGTCGACCCACGAGCGATCGGCGATCTTGATGTGCCGCAATTCGACGCCGGGGTCGTAGATCCGCTTGATCGGCAGCGCGACGGGGGAGGTCGAGCGAAGCGGGCGCGTCATCACCACGAGCCCGGCATCCGAGACGTCGATGCGGACGACGAATGGCTGTTCGGGCTGCGCACAGACCTCGGTCAGCAGGCGATCGAGCTCGGCGACCTGCTCGGGCGAGCCACCCGAGGCCGCGAGACGCGAGAGGTGTCGCCCGCGCAGGCGAATCCGTCCGTCCTCGACGAGTGCGGTTTCGAAGACGGGGATCACTGCCAGCCCTCGAGCGTCGCGTTGGTGGCGCGCAGGAAGGCCTGGGCTTTGACGATCGTCTCTTCGGCCTCGTCGTCGGGGTCGGACAGCAGCGTCACTGCACCACCGGCGCCATAGCGCGCCTCGCCGTCCGAGATCGACGCGGTCCGAATCGCAATGCTGGCGGTCAGCGAGCGACGGGCCGGCTCGAAGGCAAAGATCGTGCCGCAGTAGAAGCCGCGCGCGTCGCTTTCGAGGCGGTCGATCAACTCCATCGCGCGGCGCTTCGGGGCGCCGGTAATCGAGCCGCCGGGAAAGCACGAGACGAGCACGTCGGGCAGGCGTACGTCGTCGCGAATCTGTGCGGTGACGGCACTGACGAGGTGCATCACATTCTCGGTTCGCTCGAGCTCGCAGAGTGCGGTCACGCGCACCGAGCCGGGCTGGGCCGTGGCGGTCAGGTCGTTGCGCAGCAGGTCAACGATCATCACGTTCTCGGCGCGATCTTTGGCGGAGGCGACGAGCTCGGTGGCCAGCGCCTCATCCTCGGCTGGCGTCGCGCCGCGGCGGCGCGTGCCCTTGATTGGCCGAGTCTCGGCGTGCCCGTCCTGAATGTGGAGGAAGACCTCGGGCGAGACGGAGGCCAGCTCGACGCCCTCGCCGGCGAGGTACGCGGCATGGTCGGCGGGGGCGACGGCCACGAGGCGCTCGAAGAGGTCCCAGCCCCCGTCGCTCCACGGCGTGCGGATCAGGTGTGTCAGGTTGATCTCGAAGGCCTCGCCTTCGCCGATCAGGCGCTGCACTTCGCGGGCCTGGGTGGTGTACGCGGCGCGGCTCAGGCCACTGGTCGCCGCGCGTGCAGGTGCTACCTCGTTTGGCGCCGGTGGGTCGTCAGCGCTGGTGGCCTCGACAAGCAGGTCGCGTGTCGCGCCGGTGGGGCCGAGGATTTCCCATGCGCCGTTCGCGTGGTCGAGCACGGCGTAGGTGCGGTAGTAGTGGGCGAGAAAGGCCGGGTCGGTTGGCTGGTGTCGCGGCGTGATGCCGAGCAGGTCGAGTCCAGCGTCGTACGCGATCGCGCCGAGCCAGACCCCTTCGCCGTGAGCCGTGTGCACGAGCCGCGGTGGAATCGCCGGTAGCCCCGCACCATGCGTACTGACGATCGTCTCGTCGGGGTTGACGGCCAGCAGCGACCGCGTGCCAAAGCGCGTCTCCTGCAGGCTGGCGAGGAGCGCGGGTGTGTGGCCCGCGGCGTGGAGCCAGCGGGCGGCTCCAAGGGCAGTCGCCATACGCGGCAGGGTATCCGACTTTGCTTTGCAGCTTTGCTTTGGGGTCAGACCCCTAAGCAAAGTTGATCTACAGCCTCGGCCTGCCAGTTTGTTCGAAGATCGAGTTCGAACTTTGCTTAGGGGTCTGACCCCAAAGCAAAGTTGATCTACTTCGCTGGCATCGGGCCGACGTACTCGACCTGGGGGCGGATCAGACGCGGGAAGTTGATCTGCTCGAGCATGTGCGCCGTCCAGCCTGCCGTGCGACTGACGGCGAAGGTTGGCGTGTAGAGGCCCGGATCAAGTTCGATCGTCTCGAGGACCGCGGCTGCGTAGTACTCGACGTTGGTGTAGAGGCGCTGGTCGGGCTTGTACTCGTGCAGGAGGCGCAGGGCCGTCTGCTCGACGTGGCGGGCCAGTCCGAGTCGCTCGTCGTCCGAGCCGAGTCGCTCTGCGACTTCGCCCAGTGCGCGGGCGCGCGGGTCGTACGTCTTGTAGACGCGGTGGCCGAAGCCCATCAGGCGCTCGCCGCCTTCGATCTTGGCGCGCAACCATGGCTCGGCGTTGTCGGCCGTGCCGATCTCGTCGATCATCGACGAGACGTGGCTGGGTGCGCCGCCGTGCAGCTTGCCCTTGAGGGCTCCGATCGAGCCGACGAGGCCGGAGCCGATGTCGGAGGCGGTGGAGACAATCACGCGGCCGGTAAAGGTCGAGGCGTTCATGCCGTGCTCGGCGGTCAACACG
>JAEMTW010000049.1 GCA_016462095.1 Thermoleophilia bacterium | reverse complement strand
CCTTGCTCGAAGCCGCGACGGCCGCGCGCGCCGCTGCAACAGACGCTGTTGATGTCGAACTCGTCGCACAGGTCGGACGCATTCCGATTCGCTACGACCGCGAAGGCGATCTCCATTACGACGCGATCTCGGCCTTCATCAAGAGCCTGCGTGGCTCGGATCCCGACGCTGCGCTCTGGTGGATGCACACGATGCTGGAGGGTGGCGAGGACCCGCGCTACGTCTCGCGGCGCCTGATCGTGTTTGCCTCAGAAGACGTCGGCAATGCCGACCCGCGCGCGCTCCCACTCGCCGTCGCTACGGCGCAGGCAATCCAAGAGATCGGCATGCCCGAGGGCCGCATTCCGCTTGCTCAGTGCGTCACCTACCTCGCACTCGCACCCAAGTCGAATGCCGCCTACACGGCGGGCGATGCTGCCCGCGCCGCGGTCCGCGAATACGGCACGCACATCCCGCCCGACCATCTCCGTGACGGCTCGCACTCCGGCTCGAAGGCGCTCGGCCGTGGCGTCGGCTACAAGTACCCGCACGCCGCTGGTGGCTTCGTTGCCGACCAACGACACCTGCCCGAGGACCTCGCGCACCTACGGTTTTACGAACCGACCACGATGGGCTTCGAGGCGCGACTTTCTGAGATACTCAGCGAATTGCGCGCTCAACGCGAACAACAATCTGCACCTCCAAAAGCGAAGGACTAACCCCATGTTTGAGATTGGCGACATCGCCCCCGACTTCACCCTCAAGGAGACGTTCGACACGAGCGTCACCCTCAGCGACTACCGCGGCAAGCAGAACGTCCTGCTGTTCTTCCATCCCTTCTCATACACCGATGTCTGTGAGGGAGAGATCTGCGAAATCCGCGACGAGTCCGGGCTCGAGCGCGACGACCTCGAGATCATCAATGTCGCCTGCGATGCGTGGCCTATCCGCCAGTCGTACAAGGACCACCTCAAGGCTAACGGCCGCTTTGTCGCCGACTTCTGGCCGCACGGCGAAGTCTCGAAGGCCTACGGCGTCTTCGATGAGGAGTGGGGCACGTGTATGCGTGGCACCTACCTGATCGACATGGACGGTAAGATCGCCAACCAGGTCGTCAACATGGGGATCATGGACCGTCGCGACCAGTCCATCTATCTGGACTGGTTGTCGTAGGCTCGTCACCAGCCCGACACCCCGCGGCGTTCTGCCCGCGTTACCCTTGGCGACACGATGAGTCAACTGACCGCACCAGAACTGCTCGAACGCATCCTCGACGGTAACCGCCGCTGGAGCGAAGGCAACACCGAGCGCGATCTCCTCGGCGCGCCCTCTAACCCGCTCGAGCACCAGCCACCGGTCGCCGTGATCGGCTGTTCTGACGCGCGCGTGCCTCCCGCTGCCGTGCTCGGCGCAGCGGCCGGCGCGATCTTCACGCTGCGCCTCCCCGGGCACTACGTCGACATTCCTGTCGCGGCGGGGCTCGGATTCGCGATGACCTCCCTCGGCACGCGCCTCGCGATCGTCTTGGCGCACGAGGACTGCCGCGCCGTCGATGCCGCGTACACCGAGTACACGACAGGCGTTCCCCCCAACCTCGCTCTCGCACCTCTGACTGGCTCGTTGGCAGCCGGCCTCTACCGCGCGGGTGGTGCCACCAGCGTCACCGACGCAATCGACGTCAACGCCCGCAATACCGCCGAGAATCTGATTGCCCAGTGCCCGTCGCTGCGCCAGGCCTTGATCGACGGCGATGCCCAGCTAGCCGTCTTGCGCTACAGCCCCGCGACGCGCCTCGTGACGGTGCTCGAAGAGAGCGTCATGCCACCGCGCGACGCGACGCACTAGCGCGACTAGTCGTCGAGTTCGAGCTGTGGGGCGACGGAGCGTGCGAAGCGCGACTCGGCAACCGAGTCGGAGAAGTAGGCGACGGGGCCGTGCCTGATCACGTGTCCCTCCTCCTCATCGAGCTCCTTTAGCACCGCGATTGCAAACGATTCGATCAACCATTCACGCCCCGGCGGCACAGCGCCCCGCACCGTAAATCGCGTCAACACGCCGAGCTGCTCCTCGCCCTCAATCGAGAGAGCCGATAAGAGGTGCATCGGGCCAGACGGCAAGACGTCGGAGAGCTTCTGCACGAGCTCGCGCCCCTTGGCAGCATCCGTCACGTAGAACTCGAGCACGATCTCGCGAATGCCACGCCGCGCCACCCGGACGCCGTACATGTGCTGGTTGTGGATGCGAATCGTCTCGCCTCCCAACCCACGTAACTTGACGCTCCGCAGCGACATCGTCTCGACGACGCCACTCATCGCCCAAGGCTCGATCGTGATTGCATCGCCGACATCGAACCAGCGCTCGAAGAGCATCATCGAGCCGGCAATGATGTCGCGCAGCACGCTCTGGGCGGCAAAACCACCAACGGCCAAGAGCAGCGAGATGCCGATCACCGTCGAGCCGGGGCCGGGGATAGCGAAGATAAAGATGCCGAGGATGCCCGCGGCGATCGCCGCATACCGCGACAGCGAGCGGATCGCCGCGACGAGCGTGTCGGCGCGCTTGGCGCGCAGATGCACGTCTTCGTCAATCGACTGACGGCCACGCAGGCGCCGCGCAAGGAGCGCGACGGCGATGCGCGGAATGATCAGCGCAGCAAGAATCGCTGCGGCGATCACAAGCACGAAGGCCAGCCAGTTGATGCCGCCAAAGTTGAAGGTGTCGCTGCTCGGGAGAGAGATCACGTACCCCCATGATGCCTTACGGCGTCAGGAGTGCGCGGTGCGCAAGCGCCGGATGGCGAGCGAGCGCTCGGGCTTCGAGGGGATTGCCTCGAGCCGTGCGAGGGTGCGCTTGACGTTGTATTTCGTGCGCCTCAGTTCGATCTCGCCGTTGTCGATGATCGCCCAGGCCGCCGATTTTTTGCCGTCGTAGGGAAAGCCAACGGCACCGGGATTGACGACCTCGATTGCGTCGACCTGGCGTCGGTACTGCTTGTGGATATGCCCGCAGAGCAGCGTCGATTGGGTGACATCAGCGAGCATCGAGGCGACTCGGGCATTCGAATACGTGCGCTTCAACCGCTCTTCGTCGCTGCGTGGCGTAGCGTGAACAAGCAGAGCATCGTGCTCTGGCAGCGCCAACTGCTGTGGCATATTGCGCAGCCACTGCATGCGCTCGTCGCCAAGTCGGTCCGCAGCCCAGCGCGCCTCGTCGCCCTCGTACCAAAGGATCATGCGATCCGTGTTACCGCGGATTGCTCGAACCGAACCTGGCTGTTCGCGCAGGAGGTCGACGACGTCATCGGGTGCGGGTCCAAGCAGGGCGTAGTCGCCGCCCAGCAAAAGTCCTTCGCAGCCAGCCGCTCGGGCATCGACAAGTACCGCCTCAAGAGCATCGATATTGCCGTGAATGTCGAAGAGCACTGCCTCGCGCATCCACACAACCTAGCGCGGATATTGTTGTGATGTGGTGAAGATTGGCGTGCTTTTTCTGGCGCCGATTAGCGCTCTGATAGGAGCGAGGCTTGGAAGCCCGCGACATGCCGGGCCATCGCCTCGTTCGCCTGCGTCGACTGGCCGGTGACAATGGCCGCCGCGATCGCCTCGTGCAATTCCATTGCCGTGCCCAGCGACTCGGCACGATCGATCGAGACGTTCCAGCGTCGGAGCACGTGCGAAAAGAGCCACTCGAGCGTCTGCTCGAGCATCTCATTGCCGGCCATCGCCCAGATCAGGCGGTGCAGGTCGCGGTCGAGTGCGATCAGGAGTCGCCGGTCGGGCTTTGGGCGAGCCAGCTCGCTGCGCATCTGCCCGATCACATCGGCGAGCGCAACCCGCTGCTCGTCCGTGCCGCGCTCGGCGGCGAGGCTCGCGGCCTGTGGTTCGAGGACGGAGCGTAGTTCGTAGATCCGACCAAGGTCGCTGTCGCTCAGGTCTGCCACCAGCGTGCCTCGGCGCGACAGGATCACCACGAGGCTCTCCCACTCCAGCCGCCGCAGCGCCTGCCGGACGGGCGTCAAGCCAACTCCTAGCCGCTCGGCCAGCCCGCGCTCGTCGAGCAATGCGCCGGGTGGCAGCTCGAGCGACACGATCATGTCTTTGACCGACCGGTACGCCTCGGCCGACTTCGAATCAAGCGTCGGCGCACGCCGCGCACTGGCGGCGAGCATCGAGTTGGCGGCAGGCTTGGCGGTACTCACCTGCGTAGTGTCGCTGAAATGTCTGCTGGGGGGAAGAGCTAGGAGGACATGACAACCGCGCGGATGTGGTGTCCTCCTTGGATCAAGAGTCGGCCTGGATTACGCGGCCTGGTCGGTTAGCGCTAGTCGCCCAACTCTTTGCGGCGTCGCACGACGTAGGCCTCGAGCTCTTCGCGCATCGCGGGATCCATTGCTGGCTCCTCGTACTCCTCGAGCTTCTGGGTCGCGATGATGCCGGCGCGCTCGGCGGCGTCGTGGCCCCCGTTGCGCTTCCAGCGCTCGAAGTTGTCGGACGACGAGAGCAGTGGGCGATAGAAGCAGGTGCGGAAACGCTCCATCGTGTGGGCTGCGCCGAGGAAATGGCCACCCGCGCCAACCTCTTCGTGGGCCCCGAAGGCAAGCGACTCTTCGGTGATCTCGAGCGGCTTAAACGTCTCCTGCAGCATGCGCAGGATCTCGATGTCGATGATGAACTTCTCGTAGCTCGAGACGAGTCCACCCTCGAGCCAACCGGCCGTGTGCATGACCCAGTTGACGCCCGACAGGAACGTCGGCATCATCGTCATCATCGCCTCGTAGGCGGACTGGGCGTCGGGCATCGTGCTCGACGTAAAGCCGCCACCCGAACGGAACGGCAAGTTGTACTTGCGAGCAATCTGGCCGCTGGCAAAGAGGCCGATCGCAGCCTCTGGTGTGCCGAAGCACGGCGAGCCCGACTGCATGTTGATGTTCGAGAGGAACGAGCCGAAGATGACCGGGCAGCCCGGGCGAATCAGCTGGGTCAGCGCAATGCCGGCCAAAGCCTCTGCCATCTGCTGGGCGAGCGTCGCCGGGATCGAGACCGGCGACATTGCGCCCATCAGGAGGAACGGTGTCAACAGGACGGGCTGGTTGGCCTCGCAGTAGACCTTCATCGAGTCGAGCATGCGGTCGTCCCAGCGCAGCGGCGAGTTGCAGTTGACGAGCGAGATCATCACCGGCTTCGTCTCGAGCACTTCGCGACCACCGAAGACGATGCCCGCCATGTTCAGGCAGTCCTCAGCGTTCTCGCCGCGCACGACGTTGCCCATGTAGATCTTGTCCGTCAGGGTCTGCAGGGCGAGCGTCATGTCGAGATGGCGCGAATCCATCGCGGCATCGTCGGGCTCGACGATTACGCCGCCGGCCGAATCCATCTCGGGAAAAACCTGGCAAAGCTTCGTAAAGTTGCGGAAGTGCTCCATCGTGCCGTTGCCGCGCTCTTTGCCGCGCATTGCGAAGGGAGGTCCGTAAACGCCCGAGAAGACCATGTTCTTGCCACCGATGGTGACGGTGTTCTCGGGGTTGCGTGCGTGCACCTGATACTCGGACGGTGCCTTGGCGACCTGCTCGAGGATCCACTCGGGGTCGAACTTGACGTTGTCGCCCTCGACCTTCTGGCCGGCAGCGGCCAGCATCTCGAGTGCCCAGGGGCTCATAAACTCGATGCCGATCTCGGAGACGAGGCGCTTCCAGCCCTTGTCCAATACCTCGAGTGCGTCCTCCGAGAGAATTTCGTAGCGCGGGGATGTGTTGACAAACATGGTGTCCCTCCAGCGGTGGGGGCGCGATCGCTTGACGCGCGTCAGAGAAGTATCGTATACTCACCATCCGAAACGCAAGTTCCACATAATGGACACCCTCACCGCTCCCACTGGCACCCAAGCGATCGATCGCGCGGCCCGTATTCTGACCTACGTGTTGGAAGGCGAAGGCCGCATGACGGTCGGCGCATTGAGTGAGGCAGCCAACCTGCCAAAGAGCACAACCTCGCGCCTCGTTGGTGCCCTCGAGCGCCAGGGGCTCTTGCGCCGCGACCTCGATGACGGCAGCCTGCAGGCCGGCCCGGCGATCGACGCCTACGCGCGTCGCGCTCGCCTTGACCCCGATCTGCCCAACATCGCCCGTGACCTGCTCGAGAGCATCGCGACCGTGACGGGCGAGACCGCCACCCTCTCGATCCCGACCTCGAAGGGCGTCGATCAGATCGCCCAAGCCGAAGGCGCCTACCTGCTGGGCTCGACCAACTGGATCGGGCGCATCGTGCCGTTCCATGCCTCGGCAATCGGCAAAACATTTCTCGCGTTCGGCGCGGCCACGCTGCCCCCCGGCCCGCTCGAAGCACTGACACCAAAGACCTTGACCGTGCGCGGGGATCTCGTCCGCGACCTCGAGCAGACACGCCAGCGCGGCTGGGGTATCAGCATCGAGGAGATCGAACCAGGGCTCGTCGCCATCGGCGCGCCCGTCCGCGGCCCGGACCTTCGTGTGATCACCGGCCTTGCGCTCGCCGGCCCGAGCATGCGGATTACCCCGGACCGTTACGAACAGATTGGCGAACTACTCATCCGCTCCGCGGCCGAGCTGACCGTTCGCCTGAGCCACCACCACCTTGAGGAGGGTGCAGCATGACACCAGAAGAAATTCTTCAAAACCTCTATGACGAGACGATGGTCGGTAACGGCCCCGCCGTGATCGAGCTGACCAACACAGGCCTCGAGATGGGTATGGATCCGGAGACGTTGCTCTTCGATGCCTTGATTCCGAGCCTCGAAGAGGTCGGCGCGCGCTTCGAGCGCGGCGACTGGTTCGTCCCCGAGATGCTGATCGCTGGCAAGGCGATGGCCGGAGCCCTCGAGGTTCTGCGCCCGCTCTTGGCCGCCAAGGGCACCGAGACGATCGGCAAGTTCGTGATGGGCACCGTCAAGGGCGACGTCCATGACATCGGCAAGAACCTCGTCAACATCATGCTCGAGGGTGCCGGCTTCGAGGTTATCGACCTCGGTGTCCAGGTCTCCCCCGAGAAGTTCATCGCTGCCGTCGAGGAGCATCAGCCGGACATTCTCGGCATGAGCGCCTTCCTGACGACGACGATGCCGATGTTTAAGGCGAACATCAACGCGCTCGAGAAGGCTGGCCTGCGCGACAAGGTGATCGTCCTCGTCGGTGGCGCGCCCGTCACCCAGGAGTACGCCGATGCAGTTGCCGCCGATGGCTATGCCGCCGACGCCTCCGCTGCGGTCAAGCTCTCGAAGGAACTGATCGCCAAGCAGCGCGCAGCATTAGCACTCAACGCCTAGGCGCATCGTGAAGATCATCGCCGCCATCGAGCACGTCATCAAGAAGCCGATCTGGGATTGCCAGATGTGCGGCCAGTGTGTCTTGCATGACACTGGCATGACGTGCCCGATGACGTGCCCGAAGACGCTCCGCAACGGGCCCTGCGGTGGCGTGCGCGAAGATGGGCATTGCGAGGTCAAGCCCGAGATGCGTTGTGTCTGGGTCAAGGCCGAGGATCGCTCGCGCAACATGCCGCTGTTGCCGACCGTCTGGCGCGAGCATTTCAACAACCTCCGCCCTCCCGTCGACAATCGCCTCAAGGGCGATTCGTCGTGGAAGAACGCGATCAGTGGCCGCGACAAGGAGACCCCGCCCGGTTGGACGCCGGTGGCTGAGGCCCCCGAGGCCGAGGCGAAGGCCTAGCGTGTCGCGGCTCGGAGAACTGCTCGACAAAGGCGACGAGCTGATCATCACGGGCGAGGCGCCCGTGATCGACGGTGGCACGCTCAAGGATTACGAGGCCAAGCTCGCCGAGCTGGCCCCGTGGTGCGACGCGATGAATGCCACCGACAACACGGCTGCCCACGCGCATGCGTCGAACGTCGCGATGGCGATTGCCATGCAGCGCGTTGGTGTCGAGCCAATCCTGCAGGTCGTCTGTCGCGACAAGAATCGAATCGCCCAGCAGGCCGACATCATGGGCGTCGCGCTGCACGGAGTGGAGAACATCTGCTGCCTAACGGGCGACGATGTGACGGCTGGCGACGAGCCCGAGGCGCGCCGCGTCTTCGACCTCGATGGTCCGCAGCTGGTCCGCCTCGCCAACAGCCTCAAAGAGGGTCGCTACCTGTCGGGTCGCAAGATCGATCCCGCCCCGAGCCTCGTGATCGGCGCCGTCGAGAATCCGGCCACCCATCCGCTCGACTATCGCGCCCAGCGCGCCGCCAAGAAGATCCTCGCTGGTGCCCGCTTTCTGCAGCTGCAGATCTGTTATCACCCGGAGCGCCTCGAGGCCTTCGTCGCTGCGCTCCACGCCAACGGCTTTACCGACAAGTGCGCGATCCTGCCCACGGTCGTCGCCGTCAAGGGCCCTGGCCCCCTCCGCTTTATGGACTCGAGCGTCCCCGGCATCAGCGTTCCCGTTGAGACGATTGCCCGCGTGGCAGACGCCGACGATTCGGCCGAAGAGGCCTACCAGCTCGTCCTCGAACAGTGCCAGCACGCACTCGCGCTCCCCGGCGTGCGTGGCCTCCATCTGACCGATTTTCGTAAGGATGGCTCGATCAGTCGTCTGTGTGCCGATCTGGGTATTCGTCCGCGTTCTGAAAGGGAGTCTCGTGCAAACGATTTTGCGCTCGCAAACTAAGACCGTCACGATTGGTGATGACCAGCCGTTCTGCATCATTGGAGAGCGCATCAATCCGACGGGCCGCAAGCTCTTTCAGCAGCAGTTGCGGGCGGGCGATCTGTCGCAGGTTCTGATTGATATTGAGGAGCAGATCGCCGGTGGCGCGCATGTGCTCGACATCAACATGGGCGTGCCACTCGCCGACGAGCCCGCCTTGATGGCGCAGGCTGTGACGATGGCGCAAGAGGCGTGCGATCTGCCGATCTGCATCGACTCGTCCGTGATCGAAGCGCTCGAGGCTGGCCTGAGCGTCTACAAGGGCAAGGCCCTCGTCAACTCGATCACCTGCGAGCTCGACCGCATCGAGGCCGTCCTGCCGCTGATCAAAGAGCATGGCGCCGCGATTATCTGCCTGACCAACGGCGAAGAGGGCATTCCCGTTGTGTGGGATGAGCGCTTCGAGTTCTGCAAGCGCCTCGTCGACATCGTGCACGGTAAGTGGGAGATCCCACTCGAGGACATGATCATCGACGCGCTGGCGATGCCGATTGGTGCCGAGCCGCAGTCTGCGTATCACTTCTTCAAGACGATCGAAGCGATCAAGGACGAGTTCGACCTCAACACGACCTGTGGCGCCTCGAACACGTCCTTTGGCATGCCCAGCCGACACACGCTCAACGGCACCTTCCTGGCGATGGCCGCGGGTGCGGGCATGACCAGCGCGATCATGGACGCCCGCTCTGAGGAGTGCATCCGGGCTGTGCGCGGCTCGGACGTGATGCTCAGCAAGGACGAGTACGGCATCAACTGGATCGGTCACTACCGACCTCCGGCCAAGGTCTAAGCAGTATGAGCACCGCTGACGAGACCGACGCAGGCATCGAGGCTGGCACGCCGGCTCGCGTGCGCCTGCAGTTCGCACCCAGCGGCATCGACGTCAAGGTGCCGGGTGGTGTGACAGTCTTCGATGCGGCCTCGTGGAATGGCATCGCGATCGATTCGACCTGTGGTGGGCACGGTACGTGTCGCAAGTGCAAGGTCCAGGTCATCGGCGGCGAGGCACCCCTCTCGAAGCTCGACTCGCGCGCGTTTACGCCCGACGAATTGCGGGCCGGCTGGCGGCTGGCCTGTCGGATTACGACCACGAACGATCTCCAGCTCGACGTGCCGCCACTGCAGACGCGCCCGAAGGCCGCGACAGTTGGTGTTGGTCGTCAGGTGATCCTGCGCCCCTCGATCGTCAAGCGCTTTCTGCAGTTGGAAGAGGCGACGCTGTCCGATCAGCGCACCGACATCCAGCGTGTCTACGACGCCATCGACGACCTCGAGCTGCACACGACGATCGCGGTCTTGCGCACGCTCGGTAAGACGTTGCGCTCCTCCAACTTCGAGGTCACTGCCGTGATCGCCGACGACGAATTGATCGCGATCGAGCCCGGCGATACCACCAGTCGCCGCTTTGCGATGGCCGTCGATCTCGGAACCACGACCGTGGTCGCCAACCTGCTCGATCTCGATACCGGCACGCCGGTCGCGGTCCGCAGCATGCTCAACAAGCAGCAGCCCTTTGGTGCCGATGTGATCAGCCGTATCTCCGCGACGATGATGGACCCCGACGCACTCGCAAAGCTCCGCGACCTCGCCCACGAGACGCTCGCCGAGTTGACTCTCGAAGTGCTCGCAGCCGGTGAGGTGAGCGCCGACGAGGTCTACGAAGTCGTCCTGGCCGGCAACGCCACGATGACGCAGATCGCGCTTGGGATCGATCCCGAGCCGCTCGGTGTCGCGCCGTTTGTGATGACC
>JAEMTW010000048.1 GCA_016462095.1 Thermoleophilia bacterium | reverse complement strand
GTGGTGGCTCGCGGAGAATTCCAGCTATGACCACGCCAATCGAACCCGGCCGCAAGACCGTGCCCATCCGTTGGCGCGACCTCGATGGCTTCAACCACGTCAACAACGCCGTCTACCTCAACTATCTCGAAGAGGGTCGCGACGCCTGGCTCGGCAACGCACTTGGTGAGGGCATCACGCAGCTGACCGAGTTTGTCGTGCGCCACGTCTCGATCGATTTCATCTCGGCCCTCACCCAGGAAGATGGCGCCGCCCTCGTCAAGGTCGAGGTCGAGAGCGTCGGCAACTCCTCGATCACGCTCCGCGAGACGGTCCACGCCTCCTCCGACGATCGCCTCTGCGCCAGCGCGCTTGGTGTGCTCGTCCACACCAACGTAGAACACACCGAGTCGAAGCCCCTGCCCGCCGACCTCAAGTTGCGGCTCGAGGCCTCAATCGCCGCCTAGTCGCCGAGGCGCAATCCGGGTCCGCTCGCCACTCTAGGAGGACATGACAACCGCGCGGATGTGGTGTCCTCCCCCACCAACCGCACCTGAGCTGATTGGCCTTCGCGGGGAGGACACTACATCCGCGCGGTTGTCATGTCCTCCTAGGATCGCGGACCCGCAGCTGATGGCGTTTAGGCGATCGCGAGAGCCGCGATGACGCCGGCGAGGTACAGGAAGGCGAGGATCACGTTGACATTGAAGAACGCCTGGTTGACGCGCGAGAGGTCGTCTTCGCGCACGATCGCGTGCTCGTAGATCAAGAGGGCCGCGCAGGCCGCGACCGCGATCCAATACGGCCAGGCTAGGCCTGCCCAAACACCAACGCCGACCATCGAAACGATGCTCAGCAGGTGCAACACGCGGGCAAACCAGAGCGCACGACCGACACCGAAGTCGGCCGGAGCCGAGTGGATGCCCTCTTCGAGATCGTGCTCGACATCCATCGTCGCGTAGATGATGTCGAAGCCGGCGATCCAGAAGCCGACCACGCCAAGCAGCCAGAACGCCGCGAGCGGCAGGGCGTCGGCGATCGCCACATAGGCCGCCACGGGCGCAAGACCAATGCAGAGGCCGAGCCAGAGGTGGCAGGCCCACGTAAAGCGCTTCATGTACGGGTAGATCAAGAACGGCACGACCACAAACGGCCACAGCCAGCGTGTGATGGGCGCGAGACTCCAACAGGCCACAAGCAGCACGGCGAGCGACACGACACAGAGTCCCACGACCTGGCCCTTCGAAACGAGGCCGGCAGGGATCTCGCGCTTGGCCGTCCGCGGGTTGCGCGCATCGACCTCCGCGTCGATCAGACGATTGAGACCCATCGCCAGCGTTCGCGCAGCCACCATCGCCACGCCGACCCAAAGCAACTCGACAATTGGCGGCAGACCATCCGCAGCCAACAGTGCACCGACGACGGCGTACGGCAACGCGAACAGCGAGTGCTCAAGACGCACAAGATTCGCGAGACGACGCGGCAAAGACGGCACGGTGGCGGACTCCATTGCTCGGATCTTGGCGTGCCACACCCTCGGAGGCGGCGGTAGGATGCAGAGCATGCCCGCCGCCATCTCCGTCACCGGCCTCATCAAGCGTTACGGCGACCACCAAGTCGTCGATGGCGTCGACCTCGAGGTGCAGCAGGGCGAGGTCTTCGCATTCCTTGGCAAGAATGGCGCGGGCAAGACGACGACGACGGAGATCCTTGAGGGCTACCGCACCCGCGACGGCGGCAACGTCTCCGTAATCGGCGAGGACCCCGCCACCGCCGGAGCCGAGTGGCGCGCCAAGCTCGGCATCGTTCTACAAGAGAGCCGGCCGCTCGGCGCGCTAACCGTCAAAGAGACGCTGCGCCTCTACGCCGCCTACTTCCCCAACCCGCACACCGTCGACGATGTGGTTCGCCTCGTCGGTCTTGAGGAGCAGATCAACCAGCGCGCTGGTCGGCTCTCGGGTGGGCAGGTGCGACGTCTCGACGTCGGCATCGCGCTGATCGGCCGCCCCGAGCTCGTCTTCCTCGATGAGCCCACGACGGGCTTCGATCCGGAGGCGCGCCGCCAGTTCTGGGATGTCATCAGTGGCCTTCGCGACCTCGGCACCACCGTCTTTCTCACCACGCACTACATGGATGAGGCGCAGGTGCTCGCCGACCGCGTTGCCGTGCTGCGCGACGGCAAGATCGCGGCGCTTGGCACGCCGGCCGAACTTCAAGCACTACGCGGTGACGTCGAGATTCGCTTCACCCTCCCCCCTGGCCTCGAGCTCGCCGCACTCCCGGCCCTCTCTTCACAGCCCCGTTTGACGGGCGGCGAGGTGCGGGTCGAAACGACCGCGCCGACGGCCGACCTCGCCGTGCTCTGCAGTTGGGCCGAGGCACGCGGCCTCGAGCTGCCAGCCTTGACGGTTGAGCGCCCAACGCTCGAAGACGTCTTCTTGGCAATCTCGGGAGAGACGACATGAACATGCTCGTCGAACAGGTCCGCGCCGACCTACTCGCCTTCTCGCGGCGCCCCGAGACGCTGTTCTTCACTGTCTTTCTGCCCGTCATCTTCCTCGTGCTGTTCGAGGCGATCTTTGGCGGCCAGTCCGTCACGCTCGCGGGCGGCGACGTAATCGCACAGTCCTACCTGCAGGTCCCCGCGTTTATGGTGATGGGCGTCATCTCCGCGAGCTTCGTGGCCCTCTCGATCACCGTCGTCAATCGTCGCGAGACCGGGATCTTCAAGCGCGTGCGCGGCACCCCAGCCCCGGCCTGGCTCCTGATTGCCGGCCAAGTGGTCACGTCGCTGGTGATTGCCCTCTTGATGGTGATCGTCATGCTCGCGCTCGGCAGTTTCGCGTACGGCGTGCGTGTCGAGATCGGCCACCTGCCGTGGCTCGTAGCGAGCGTGCTGGTCGGGGCGATCGCTTTCTCGTGCCTCGGCATGATGCTCGCGGCACTGACCCCTTCGACCGAGGCGGCACCTCCACTCGCAAACGTTGTCGTGCTGCCGTTGTATTTCATCTCCGGCGTCTTTGTCCCGGTCGAGTCGCTCCCGACCTGGCTCGGCAACATCGCCGCCTTGCTCCCGGTCGCTCCTTTCGTTAAGGTGGCCACATGGGCCTACGTACCCGCCACCACGATGCCCTGGCGTTCTCTCGGGCTGCTAATTGCCTGGGGCGCGATCGGCCTGATCATCGCCTCGTGGCGCTTCCGCTGGACCCCGCGGCGCGACTAGGATGACCAGAATCTCCCCACGACGCGTCCTGCGACGCCTACACGGCATTGCGCGACCACCACTCACGATCACACCGCCACCCGATGGTGTCTTGGCGGAATGGAATTGTGCGATTACGGCGCGTGATGGAACGATCCTTCGCGCGAACGTTTTTCGACCAGAGCCGAACAGCGCTGGCGATCTCGTTCATCCCGACGGGCGTTTCCCCGTGATCATGTGTGCCCATCCGTATGACAAAGACGTCCTGCCGAGGAAGGTGCCGTGGGGGTATCTGCCGCCACTGCCATATCGGGTGTTTCGCCAGCCAGAACCGATCACGTTCTCGGCTTGGACCGGCTGGGAGGGACCAGACCCCGCCTATTGGGTTCGGCTTGGCTTTGCAGTAGTCGTTGGCGATCTGCGTGGCTTCGGTAGCTCAGACGGTATTGGCACCATGCTCTCGAAACAAGAGGGCGAGGATTACCACGACCTGATCGAATGGGCCGGTACACAGCCCTGGTCAACTGGGCGCGTTGGCCTACTCGGTGTCTCGTACCTCGCGCTGGCGCAATACCGCGCTGCGGCTGAACGACCTCCGCACCTCGCGGCGATCTGCCCGTGGGAAGGCTGGTCCGACCTCTACCGTGACTTCGCAAAGCCCGGTGGCGTTTCCGAAATGGGGTTCTTCAAGTTCTGGTCGACCACGATTAGCAAACGGGGCCGGGTTACGGAAGACCTCCTAGCCGAGGCAACGGCTCGGCCCGAGCTCGACGCCTGGTGGCGCTCACGAATTCCCGCGATTGAGGACATCGAGGTGCCGATGCTCGTCTGTGGCAGCTTCTCCGATCATCTCCTCCACACCCGCGGATCGTTTGAGGCTTTTCGTCGCGTCAAGTCCGACCAGAAGTGGCTGTACACCCATCGAGGTGGGAAGTGGTGCACGTTCTACGGCGCGGAGGCACAGGGTGTTCAGCGGCGCTTCTTCGAACGATTCCTCTGCGACGCAGATAATGGTTGGGATGACGAACCGCCCGTACGCATTGCTATTCACGAGACGGGCGAGCGACCACTCGAGATTCGATCGGCCACGACCTGGCCGCCGTCAGACATTGTCTGGACTGGCCTCCACCTGCAGCGCGACGGCACCCTCTCAGATCAGCCTGAGTCGCACGAACAGTCGTCCTCCTATGCGAATGCCGATGGTTCGCTGTCGTATCGCTGGACGGTGCCCCAAGCGGTCGACCTGATCGGGCCGATGACGCTCCATCTCGACGTATCGCTTGAGGGTGTCGAGGACACCACCATGCTGGCTGCTGTCCGTCTTCTACGCGACGGTCGCGAGGTGACCTTCGAAGGCTCGTACGGGTTTGCCGGGGATGTCGTGACGCACGGATGGCTTCGCACGGCCCACCGCGCCCTCGATCAACAGCTCTCGACCGACTGGCAGCCCGTCCACAGCCACGCCGTTCGCGAGCCACTCTCAGCCGGCGAAATCGTGTCGGTTTCGATTGCACTGCTGCCACAGGCCACACATTTTCGTGCCGGCGACGTCCTCGAACTCGAGTTGCGCTCCCACTGGCTCTTCCCAGTCAATCCCTTCAGTGGCCAGATGCCTGCACGCTACGTCACCGAAGAATCCGGCTCAACGCGTATCCATCTCGGCGGTGGGCACCGCGCCGAACTGCGAATTCCAATCGCCTAAAGGTGCTCGGTTGGGTCCGAGCGCAGCAGCTTGAGAGCGTGATCGAGCACCGGCTCGACGACGCCAAACAGTTCGTCGCAGGCCCTCGGGCTGCCTGGAAACGAGAGGATCAGCGTACGGCCGCGAATGCCAGAGACGCCGCGGCTGAGCATGCCATGTGGTTTGGCCCGCATCGAGAAAGCACGCATTGCCTCGTCGATGCCCGGCGTGCGGCGGTCGTAGACGGGCCCAAGCGCCTCGGGTGTGACATCGCGCGGAGCAAACCCCGTGCCACCCGTGACGAGCACGAGCTCGGGTGCATCCGGCGTGTCGGCCCACGTCACGACGTGCGCCATGATCGCGCCCACCTCGTCGGGGACAACGGCACGATCGACGACCTCGAAGCCGGCTGCCGTCACGCGCTCGGCGAGGAGATCGCCAGAGCCATCTTCGCGCTCGCCGTGGAAGACGCCGTCCGAGACCGTCAGCACGCAGGCGCGCACCTCAGGCACCCGACCGGCGCCACGCACCACTCTTGCCGCCGTCCTTCTCCCACAGAGCGATGCCGTCGATGCGGATCTCGGGGTCCGTCGACTTGAGCATGTCGTGGACACAGAGCGCGGCTGCCGAGACCGAGACGAGCGCTTCCATCTCCACGCCCGTGCGCCCGTCGAGCGCGCACTCGGCCTCGATGCGTACGCAACCAGCAGCGCGATCGACCGCGAGATCGACGCGCACGTAGTCGAGCATCAAGGGATGGCAGAGTGGAAGCAGGTCGGGCGTCTTCTTGGCCGCTGCAATTCCCGCGACCCGCGCCGTGGCGAAAACATCGCCCTTGGCAACGGTGCCTTCCTCGATCTTGGCGAGCGCTTCGTCCGACATGTGCACCTCGCAGCGCGCCAGCGCACGGCGACGCGTCGTTGCTTTTGCACCAACATCGATCATGCGTACGTCTGTCATCTGCAGGAGTGTATTCGCTCACGACGAGCGATATGCTCTGATTACAGCGTCATCCCCTCGAGACTCGCATACGAAAGGGCTGGAACATGGCTTCCACGGATACCCTCACCCCCCAGGATTGGACGGAGGTTGTTTCTCCGCCCGCCGAACTGCTCGCGGCAGTGAGTGCGCTCGTGCCTGCCGGTGATGGGCCGCTCACAACCGCCCAACTGGTGCAGCTGTCGGCTGATGTTGCCGCGCGAGAAGATCTCTGGCGCCCTCTGGTGGTAGCCGACACTGAGCGCCGCCGCTATCGCCTTTTGTACGAGGACGATCGGGTTGATACCTGGTTGATCATGTGGATGCCGGGCCAAGGCACGGGCTATCACGACCACGCCATCTCTGCGGTCGGTCTGGTCGGGGTTGACGGCGCGGTAGTGGAAAAGCAGATGCGACTCCCCCACGGCTCGTCTGACGTCGAGGTACGCGAGGGCGTAACCCGCGAGGGACCAGCCGGGTACATCCACTCCGTTGCTCACGTCGAGGGCTCGCCGGCGATCACGATCCACTCGTACTCGCCGCCCCTGATGGAGGTCGCGCAGTACCGCGTCGACGAGCACGGTGTTTTACGGCGAGAGACAGAACACGGCCGTCGAGAGCTGATCGACAACACGATCGCCGAGATCGCACCCGACATCGTCTGACGATCAGCTTCCTAATGGGGTCAGACCCTTTTAGGAAGTTAGAGACGATGCGGTTACTCGGTTAGCCGGTTTAACTTCCTAAAAGGGTCTGACCCCATTAGGAAGTTGATCCAGCTAGGCAGCTCGCAATTCCGCCACGGCCGCGTCGAGCACCTCGAGCAACCGGTCAACATCGGCCGCAGTCGTCGTGGGGCAGACGAGGCACATGTTGTGAAACGGCGTGATCAGGATGCCGTTGTTGAGCGTGACCAGATGAAGCCACTCCTCGACGTCGGCGTCGTGCGCGTCGTGTGAGGCGCCACCGTTGGCGGGCATCGTGGCGCAGAAGCGAAACTCGGCTCGCGCGCCAAGCCCCTCGACGACCCATGGCAGGTTGTGCCGTTCGATGAGGTCGCGCATGCCAGCCAGCATGCGGGCACCGAGCTCGCACATCCCCACAAAGGCGTCGTCGGTCAGAACGTGCTCGAGCGTGCCGCGAGCCGCAGCCAGCGAGAGAGCGTTGCCCGCGAGCGTGCCGCCGACGCCCCCCGTGTCGACGTAGTCACCATCGGGATCGCCCTGGATCTGGACATCAACCTCGGCCGACACACCGTACGCACCGATCGGCACGCCGCCCGCAATGCTCTTGCCGATCGTGACGATGTCGGGCTGCAGACCCCACGCCTGCGTGCAGCCGCCCGGACCGGCAGAGAGCGTGTGCGTCTCGTCGATCACGAGCAAGGCGCCGGCGGCCTTGATCAGCCGCGTCGCCTCCTCCCAGTAGCCCGCATCGGGCAAGACGATGCCCATGTTCGTCAGCGCCGGCTCGGCCAGCACGCACGCCACATCGCCGTGCGCCAACTCGCGCTCGAGCGCAGCGAGGTCGTTGAACTCGACCACGCGCGTGGTCACGGCCGGATCGACAGCCGGCCCAACGTTGCCGGGCTTCTGCGTCGGAACGCCGTTCTCGAGCGCAATGATCGTCTCGTCGACGGAGCCGTGGTAGCTGTAGTTCATGATCAGCACCTTCGACCGGCCGGTCAACTGGCGGCAGGTCCGCAGCACCCAGCGGTTGGCGTCGGTGGCCGTCAGCGAGAAGGTCCACTTGGGGAGACCAAAGCGCCGTGCGAGCTCACCCGCCACCCAGATCGCATCCTCTGTCGGCAGCATCGTCGTGATGCCCCCGAGCTCGCCAATCCGGTGCTGCACGGCAGCCACCATCGCGTCGGGCGAGTGCCCCGCCATCGAGCCGGTGTCGCCCAGGCAGAAATCGATCAGCTCGTTTCCATCGACATCAATGATGCGGTTGCCCTTGGCGCGCTCAAAGAAGACCACATGCTGGCCAACCCAGACCTCCATCCACTGCATCGGGACGCCACCAATCAGGTGTGCCTGAGCCTCCGCAGCGAGTGCGCGCGACGTTGGCGTGCGCTCGGCGGCGACGGTGCGCTCACGTTCGAGCAGCTGGGCGAGTCGTGTGCGATTGAGCTCGGTGCGTTCCATCAGTTCCCCCCGTCGGGAGAAATCATATCCCGCGTCACCAAATGGCTGACGTCAGATCGAACGTCCCGTAGCGTCTTCTGTATATGCGACGTCTGATTTTCTTGCTCACGCTCGTGGTTTTACTCGCCGTGACCGGTGTTGCACAGGCGAGCACGTTGATCACGCGCAACCCACAAGGACCAGTCAAACTCGCCGTCAACCAGCAGGGTGTTGCGATGCTGACCGTACGCGTGAATGGCGAGACGCAGCACATCCTCGCCTGGGGTGCGGTCAACATGTCGCGCGGCCGCCTGCTGCTCGACTACTCGGGCGGCACGGGCTCGAGCGGCGCCAATTGGCAGACCTTTCGCAACACCTGCGGCCCGTACCGCGGCGGTGCGTTTCCGGGTTCCAAGCTGATCGTCGCCTCCTGCACGGCGCGCGACGGCAGCCATTGGGCCGTCCAACAGTGGCAACGGTCGATCCTCAACTATGGCGGCACGACAGGCTCAACCGAAGTACGGCTATCGCATTGGCGTGGGCCCGTCGCCGACCTCGTCGTATTTAGCGACTGGTCGCGCTACGGGCGGTCAAAGACGGAAAAATTTGCGCACCTCTTTGGCACCTACAGCTGGCAGGGCAAGCCGATCGGCGTAGGTCAGGCAACGCCAGAAGGAGTGCCGCTCGACGACAAGGGACGCAACATCTATCTCGACGCACTCAACTCGAACTACGGCGTCCCCGCCAGTGGCTTTCAATGGCGGCGCGTCAATGGCTTTCTCGCCAACCGTCCATACGGCCAGTTCTGCTTCGAGATCGGTCCGAAGCGGCAGGCCCCCACGCTCCTCGGGCAGCAGTTTAGTGGCGAGTCGACGGTCAATCGTTATCGCGTCACGTCACCCGGTCCCGGTGTCACCCCCGACATTCGCGTCGAATTTGCTGGTCCGCCTTCGCCCTACGATCCAAATTGGCAGCTGACGATGAACGACGTGCAGCGTCAACTCGTGCCCGACCCGTATGCCAACTGTGGGAGCCCGAGGGCACCAACGTTCTAGGTTGAGAGCCCGTGGTGCTGCGGATCCTACTCGCGCTCTCTCTGCCATCCTGCCTTGATGGGAGCAGACCAGCAGGCGTCGAGTCGCTTTCCGATTCAGCCGATTGGCGACCGCGTGCCACTGCTGGTTGGTCTGTTTGTGGCCGCGCTCGTGTACCGACCGCAACTCGTCGGAATCGGTCCTCTGGTGCCGGAAATTCAGAGCTCGCTGGGCGTGTCGCACGCCATGGTCGGACTGCTCGTCACGATCCCCGTGCTCTGCTTTGGGCTCTTCTCCCCGCTTGCGCCGATCATCGCCGGGCGCATCGGTGCACTCCATGCGATCAGCCTCTCGGTCGCACTGATCGGGCTGGCGGGCATCTGCCGCGCGTTCGTGCCGGGCCTGACGGGCATCCTGATCATGACCCTGCTGATTGGCGTTGGCATGGGTGTCGGCAACACGCTGATGGTCGTTGCCGTCAGGGAGCGCTTCGCCGACCACCCCCTGATGGTGACGAGTGTCTACGCAATGGGCTTTCAGATCAGTTCCGGCGTCAGTGCCGCCCTCGCCGTCCCGATTGCCCTCTGGTTGGGCGGCTGGCAGTCGACGATGCTCGTCTACTCGGCCTTCACGCTCGTCATGCTCGTCGCCTGGCTCGCCTTGACCCGTGGCGTCTCTCACGAACGCGAGATCGCGGCGTTCCCTCGCCTCCCCCTGCACCGTGGTGTCGTCTGGCTCTTGGCCGTGCAGTTCGGACTGATGGGCACGCTCTACTACGGCATCAATACGTGGGTGCCGGCGGCGTACGTTGAGCACGGTTCGTCGTTGGAATATGCCGGCTGGTTGGGTGCGCTCTACAACCTCGGCATGATCCCCGGGCCACTGCTTGCCCTCGCTGCCAGCCGCCGCTTCTCGCGGCGAACCCTGCTGCAGGTATCCGGTCTCGTAATCGGCGCAGTTGCGGTGCTGTTGATCGTCGCGCCGGCGCAGGCAGAGATCTGGATGTTGGTGGGTGGACTCGCGAACGGCGCGATGTTTACGCTCGCGATGAGCCTACCGCTCGAGGTTGCCGATAGTGCCCTCGACGTGGGTGCTGCCGCCGCGATGATGCTGTTCTTCGGATATCTGATGATTGCTCTCGCACCGTCGCTGCTTGGTGGTGTGCGCGACCTAACGGGCAACTTCGATCTCGTCATGCTGTGCTTCCCGATCGCTGCCGTCCTGTTCTTGATCTGCGCCAGCCTGCTCTCGCCCGCCCGCCTCCACGCTCACCGCTCGACACCTTGATAGCGGTGTGCGGGGAATAACCCACGCGTCGTTTAGATTTTTGTCCACGTTCTGCCGCAATTCTCTAGGAGACCACCGTGACCGATACGTCGATTCTGTTTCAGCCCACGTCGATCAGCTCGCTCGAGTTGAAGAACC
>JAEMTW010000231.1 GCA_016462095.1 Thermoleophilia bacterium | reverse complement strand
GACGTATGACGAAACGAAAGACATTCCCCGTGCGGCGCTGATGGCAGCCCGCCCCATCAGCGTGCGTCTCTCCGAGGAGATGCTGTCCGCAATGGATCGCTACCTCGCCAGCCCTGACGCAGCAGCAACGATCCGCACACGCACGCAGTTGATTCAAGCCGCCCTCGACATGTGGCTGCAGGCAGATGAGGCGGCGCGCATCGACGCCGCGATCGTCGCCGGCTACACGCGCTTTCCCGTGGGGCCGGAAGAGCAAGAGTTCGGTCGCATCTCCGACCTCGCACAGAAGGACCTTGACGAGTGGTGAGTCGCGGTGAGATCTGGTGGGCTCGACCGAGCGGAGAGAAGCGGCGTCCGTACCTCGTGTTGATGCGAGATACGACGATCCCCCATGTCGACCGCGTGATTTGTGTTCCCGCCACAACACGGCTGCGTGGCCTCAACTCCGAGATCCCACTCGACGAACACGACGGTATGCCCCGCTCGTGCGTGTTGTCCACAGACAACATCTCACTGATCGACCACCGCCAGTTCGAAGAGCGAATCTGCACCCTGCCACCACCTCGTATGCGCGAGGTCTGTCGGGCGCTAATGGTCGCGACCGGCTGTGCTTAGAGATAGCGCCTAGTTCTTCGGTGTCGGCGGGGCCGAGACAAAAGCCGCCGAATCGTCGATGAGAGATCCAAAAACGATCCTCGGCGGTGCCTTCGATTGAGCCGCTCAAGGACGGACTTCGTCCGTCCTTGACATGAGCCGGAGCGTCCTCGTATAAACAAAACGCTCAGGAGCCAGTGGCCTTACCTTTTTGGTGTCTGCGGCGAATTCGAAAACATCCCCTTCGAAAGGCTCTCACCACCGTCGAGCACGAGCGTTTCGCCCGTGATGTAGCCACCCTCGTCCGACAGCAGGAAGCGCGCGCTGTCCGTGATGTCCTCGAGCGTCGCGAAGCGTCGCAGCGGAATGCCCGCCGTCATCGCCGCCCGAATCTCCTCGGTTGGGAAGAGGTTTGCCGAAGCCGCCTCGGTCTCGGTTGGTCCCGGGGCGAGCGCGTTGACGCGAATGCCCAGCGGCGCCCACTCAACGGCGAGCGTCTTGGTGAGGTTCCAGACACCGGCCTTGGCCGCCGCGGAATGCGCCGTGCTGGGATTACCCGTCCAGGCGTAGGTGGCGATAATGTTGAGGATCGAGCCCGTGTCCTTCGCCGCATTCGGAAAGCCGAGCGCGAAGGCACGCGAGCAGTAGAAGGTGCCGTTGAGGACGATGTCGATGACGGCCTTCCAGCCATTCGGCGACATGTCGATCGCGTTGGCGACAAAGTTTCCGGCCGCATTGTTGACGAGCGTGTCGGGCGCACCGAAGGCCGCGGTGGCACCCGCAAAAAAGGCGTCGATCTGCTCGGGGTCGCGCACGTCGCACTGGAACGAGGCGCACTCGCCGCCGGCCGCCTTGACGAGCTCGACGGTCTCCTCGAGCGGCTCGGGTCGGCGACCGCAGATCGCGATCTTCGCGCCACGCGAGCCAAGGTCGATTGCCATCGCGCGTCCCATGCCGCTACCGCCACCGGTGATCGCGACGACGCGTCCCTCAATCCCTCGACTCATGTTGCATCCTCCGTCTCGATGGCGATGTCGCCGGTCACAGGCACAAGGTACTGCGCCACCACGTCGTCTGCGAAGGCGGCTGCCGGACCCATCGCGAGCTCGACGGCCTCCCGGAAGCGATCGGGCGCGCCGTCGCGCGAGAGGATGCGGATCGCACCCCACAAGGACTGAGCCAACGGCTCGAGCGGATCGACACCCTGTCCGGTCAGGCGTGCGGAGACCTGCCCCGCCGCCTCCTTGAGCAGATCGAAGCGATCGCCCACCAACCCGGCAGCGGCAGCCAGCTGGTCGAGGTAGGTCGGATCGGCGACGCGAATGCCCGTCACCAGTGGCTGCAGCGCCTCAACAGCCTGGTACGTCGCGTGGGTCGCCAGCTCGGCCTCGGCCTCCCCCAGCTCGCCGGCCATGCGCCAAGCCTCGGCCAGTGCGGGCATCGCCTCATCGATCGAGAGCGCGGCAGCCGACTCTTCGGCAGCCTCGCAGATCGCCGTCAATTCCACCGTCTGCCGGATTGCATCGGGATCAACCAGCGGCGCGCCCGTCTCGTCGATGACGACCCAGCCAAGCGCATCGCCTTGCGGAACGGCACAGACGAAGACCACGCCACTGAGGAGGTTACGCGCCGGGACCACTGCTGTGGGTGGCCTGCCGAAGCGTTCTTCGATGTGGGCTGCGGCGGCTTCGATCGCGATAAGTTCCATGCCGTGAAAGTATCGCGAATCACATCAATCCGGGTAGGCGGCAGTCCCGGGGACTCGTTCGGCTAGGATTGGGTTATGGCACAGACCTCTGAGCAGCAAGCACCCGTTACCACCATCAACGACGCAGTCGTTGAGTGGCGTCGCGAGACGCTGGAGCGAGCCGGACTCGACAACGAGCGCGCCGAGCGCATCGCTGCATCCGACGCTGACCTGCACGAAGCTGTCCGCCTCCTCGAGCAGGGCTGCGCGCCCGAGTTGCTCGAGCGCATCCTGCTCTAAGCCGCTGCGGCAAGGCCGGGGCGCCGCCGTAGGCGACGCCCCTGATGCCGATTACGCGGGCGCTGCGTCCTTGCGACGCAGAATCATGATGTCGTAGAGCAGCGCGGCAATGATGCCGCCGACGACCGGTCCGACAATGTAAAGCCAACCGTTCGACCAGTTGCCCGAGACAAGCGC
>JAEMTW010000230.1 GCA_016462095.1 Thermoleophilia bacterium | reverse complement strand
GCTACTCGACCTCGTACTCGGTCGAGTAGCCGTAGCCGCCAAAGATGCGCATGGCCTCCTCGGCGCAGCGTTGGCAGGTCTCGGTGGCGTAGAGCTTCGCCATGCCAGCCTCGATGTCGGCGCGCTGGCCCGAATCCTTCTTCTTGGCGGCGGCCAGGATTAGGTGCTTCGAGGCCTCGATGCGGGTCGCCATGTCGGTGATCTTCTTTTGGATCAACTGGTGATGACCAATCGGCTTGCCGAAGGCAGAGCGCTGCTGGGCGTATTCGAGCGACAACTCAAGCGCGCGCAGCGAGATGCCGAGACCGCGGGCGGCAACGTTGATGCGTCCCGTCTCGATGCCCGACATCATCTGGTAGAAGCCCTTGCCGATCATCTCCTCGCCACCGAGCACGGCCGAGACCGGTACGCGGAACTCTTCGAAGGCGAACTCGACCGATTCGACGCCGTGATAGCCGAGCTTGCCGAGCGGCGGCGAGACGGTCAGCCCGTTCTGCTGGGCGACGAGTGCTTCCTTCTCGACGAGCAGTGCGGTCATGCCCGTGTGCCGCGGATCCGCATCGGGGTCGGTCTTGACGAGCAATGCAATTAGCGACGCGCGATCACCATTGGTGACCCACATCTTGTTGCCGTCGATGACGAACTCGTCGCCCTCGCGTCGGGCGATCGTGCGGATCGCCTGGACGTCCGAGCCGGCGTCGGGCTCGGTCATCGAGAAGCACGAGCGGATCTCGCCGACGGCGAGTCGCGGCAGGTAGTTCTGCTTCTGCTCGTCCGTGCCGTGCGCGCCGATCATGCCGCTGACGATGTACTGGCCATTGACGATGCCGGACACGGCCATCCAGCCGCGGGTCAGTTCGGCGATCACGAGGGCATACGTGACGAGGTCAAGTCCGAGCCCACCGTATTCGGCCGGGATGCGCATCCCGAAGGCGCCCATGTCGCGCAGCCCCTCGACGATCTTGGTTGGGAACTCGTCGCGCGCCTCGAGCTCTTTGGCGACGGGGATCACCTCGCGGTCGACGAACTCACGGATCGCCTCGAGGATCTCACGCTGCTCTGGCGTGATGTCGAGTCCGTCAAATGCGCTGATGCGCTCCTTGAGTGGCATGTCCCGGCCTTTCCGTGATGTCTACGCTGCGTCTAAACGAATACTTCGCTTAGCGGAAGATTACGGCTGGTTGGCCGTGAGCGGTTGCAGAACTGTGCGGACAGCGTCGGGAACCGCCACCGGCCGGCGCGTCTCGTGATCGACGTAGACGTGGACGAAGTGGCCGTCTGCACTGGCAAACTCGGCGCCGACGCGGAAGATCCCGATCTCGTAGCGCACGCTGCTCGTCCCGATCCGTTCGACCCGCAGCCCCGCCTCGACGGGCTCGGGAAAGGCAATCGAGTCGTGGTAGCGACAGAGCGTCTCGACGACGACTCCCACCACATCTCCATTGGCCGGGTCGAGCACGCCCTGCTCGATCAGAAAGGCGTTGACTGTCGTGTCGAACCACGAGTAGTAGACGACGTTGTTGACGTGGCCGTAGACGTCGTTGTCCATCCAGCGCGTCGTGATTCCACGGAAGACGGGGAAGTCCGCGCGGCGTGGGATCTGCGGTTTTGTGGACACGGCGGTAGCCTACCGGGATGACCGCGACTCCTCCGCGCCCTGCACATGGCCCCGGCTCTACGTGGGACAGCCCGGAGGCCGTCGCGCGCGTCGCTAGCGCCTACCGCACAGCCGATGTGGCAGCGTTGCGCACGGCTCAGATCGATCTGCTTGGCCCGATCGAGGGAGCCTCGGTCCTCGACATCGGCTGCGGGCCCGGTATCTACGCGCGCGACCTGGCGCTCCGCGGCGCGCGCGTGACAGCGCTCGACTCGGCCCCTGCGATGCTCGCGGCTGTCGTCGAGGAGACCCACGCGGCGGGTGTCGCCGTCGACTGCGTGGAGGGCGATGTTTCGGCGATCCCCTGCCCCGCTGCCTCGTTCGATGCCGCGGTGCTCGTGCAGGTGATCGAGTACGTCACCGATGCCGTCGCCGCGCTGCAGGAGATTCGTCGGGTGCTCAAGCCTGGCGGGCGTCTCTTGATCTCGGACACCGATTGGGAGACCGCCTCGTGGGGTGTTGGCGATCGCGCACTCTCCGATCAGATCAAGCGCGCGTGGTGCGCCACGAAACCGCATGCCGACGCTGGACGCCAGATCCCTGACTGGCTCGTGGCGGCGGGCTTCGACATCGTCGCCTGGGAGCCGCGTGTGCTGGCTGTCTCTGATTCACTCGGCGATACGTTCCTCGGCCACACCTGGCCGTCGTACAGACGCCTGCTCGATCGGCTCGGCACCGTGCCAACGGCAGACCTCGACCGCTTCGACCGGCTCTGTACGGAGAGCTCTCAACGCGGTACGTTCTCCTTCTGCGTCACCCGCCATGCTTGGCTGGCTCACTCCCCCGGAGGCTCCCAATGATCGTTCGCCCGAACGGCGATACCGCTGAGATCGTGCTGCAGGTGGATCACGCGTTCATCTCGGGCCAGCTCGCCGAGGCGTGGGCTGGTGAGGGCGCTGCGCGCGACAGCCTGATCGTGGCCGCGCGCCTGCACGACATCGGTTGGCGCCACTGGGAGGCCGAGCCGCGCCTCAACACGGATACCGACCAGCCGACGAATTTCCTCAACGTCCAGATCGACGAGCACCTGCGGCTCTACCGACTCGGCATCGAGGAGGTCGCAGCAGTCGACCCGTATGCAGGCCTCTTGGTCTCGATGCA
>JAEMTW010000047.1 GCA_016462095.1 Thermoleophilia bacterium | reverse complement strand
GTGTCCAATCGTTCGGCACCGCCGAGTGCAATAAAGCCTGCCACCAACACAACTGCCACAACAATCGCGCCGCCAACAACCGCGAAACCCGACCGTCGCACGACTAGCCGCGTTCCTTGACGGCACGATCCATGTCGCGCTTCGCCTCGCGCGCCTTGACGGTCTCGCGCTTGTCGATCGTGTCCTTGCCGCGCCCGAGCGCGATCTCGACCTTGGCGCGACCATTCTTGAGGTAGATCCGCAGTGGCACCAGCGTGAAGCCCTTTTGCTCGACGCGCTGACGAAACTTCTCGATCTCACGCTTATGCAGCAGCAGTTTGCGATCCCGCAGACGATCGTGATTACGCATGCCCGACTGGGCGTACGGCTCGATCGTCGCCCCGACGAGCCAGACCTCACTGCCACGGATCATCGCGTAGGCCTCATTGACGCTGGCAGATCCAGCCCGCAGCGACTTGATCTCGCTGCCGGTCAGCACGATGCCGACCTCGAGGTTGTCCTCGAGGTGGTACTCGTGGCGCGCCTTTCGGTTCTGCGCAATCGTTCGTTCGCCCTCGCCGCTCATACGTACATCGTACGCGTCGCTGGCAACCTACCCCTCGACTGTGATCGTCTCACGGATCGAGGCCGCCGGCTCACCGTTGGTCCCGGGAGCGATTACCTCCACATCGACCGAGCCGATCAGGGTGCGCGGAAGCGGAATTGTCGCCGCAAAACCGCCACGGCACTGCTCGTCGATGATGCGGTTCGCAACCTCCAACTCGTCCTGCAAAAGTCGAATTACGATCGGCCCACCATTGCTCTGCAGCGCGCCCCGGACTTGCAGCGTCCCACGCACCGTCTCGCCACTCTTGGGGCGCGCCAACGTCAGCGTCGGTGCGCCATCGTAGGGTGGTGCGTCCTGCTTCGCGACCGCACAGCCTGTGCTCCCTGGCAGGGTCTCGGCAGCGACCACGAAACTGAGATCCGCTCGGGTCAACGGCGGCTCGAGAGCGCTTGACCCACCCGTCAGCGAACTGAGGCCGTACGGACGCCCAGCGACGCGCACCTGGACCGCGTCGACGCCCCCGGCGGCAGTCACGGTGAACACGATCTGATACAGCGCAAGCAGCGCCTCAGAGTCATTGTCTCCCTGCACTGCGGGCAGGGCTGAGATGTCGACGATCGCGACACGACCGGTGCGGGAATAGCTGAGCAGACGTGTGTCCTCCAGGATCGCCGTTGAGTAGTGCAGCGTCGCCTCCGCCTGTGACGGTCCCGCAAGCAACTCACGCATGCTCGATTCGGGTACGGAAATCCCGACAGGCACGCTACGTCGCGTTGGCTCTGGTTGGTTGTACCGCAGCAGATAGATAAAGGCAACGCCCGGCGCGGGCGCAGCCGGCGTGGCAGGAGTCGAGGTCTGCTCCGTCACGGTTGCCGGCGAGACCACTGCTCTATCCCCCGCTGCGGGACCCTCGTCGCGGACTGCACTGTTCGCACCGCTACAGCCCACCAGCAGCAACGCACACACGAGCACCGCCAGCGCGCGGGTCATGAACGACCTCCTGTCACAACGGCCGCTCCAATCGGCACGCGAGCCTCAGGCGGCAGGCGCAGAGCCGCCACGGCGCCCGCATCGTCGCTCAACTCGAGCGTGCCACCCAGCACCCGCGCCTGACCCTCAGCAATCGCCAGACCGAGCCCCGAGCCACCACCGCGCGCGACCGCCGCCATCGCGAAGCGATCAGCGGCTCGATCGAGGAAGACACCAAAGCCCTTGCCGCTATCGCGCACGGTCAGCGTCATCGTGTCCGCATCCAGCGTCACCGCATACGGGGCAGCGCCATAGCGACGAGCGTTCTCGAGCAGATTGACCAAAATCCGCTCAAGCCGGCGAGGATCCGACTGCACGCGGAGCGTGAGTGGGAGCGTGATCTCGGCCTCGGGTAGCCGATCGCGCGTGACATCGCCGACCAGTCGAACGAGGTCGAACTGGTCCGACATCGCCGTCTCTGCCCCCGCATCGAGCCGCATGACCTCGAGCAGGTCTTCCACAAGGTGGGCGAGCGCTCCTGCACGCTCCTTGACCATCATCGCCTCCGGCGTGTCATCGAGCAGGGACGAAGCAGCAACGAGGCCGGTAATCGGCGTGCGCAGCTCGTGCGCGACATCGGCAGAGAAACTCCGCTCACGCTCGGCTGCCTCATCGAGTTCTCGGATCGTCGCACCAAGGGATTCGGCCATATCGTCGAGCGCGCGACCAAGCTGAGCGATCTCATCGCGCCCGCGTGGATGAAGACGCGCATCGAGATCGCCAGCAGCCAAGCGGCGCGCCAACGCCGCCGATCGTCGCAGCCGCCGTGACAACGCGGATGCCACGAGCGTGCCGAGGATCGCACCAATCACCGACGCTGCCGCTGTCAGTCGAATCAGAGCATCGCGCAGCGCACTGAGTTCTTCCTGATCGGCTACGAAGGACTGTCGGACGTAGACAGACGCCAAGCCGGACAACTGGGTGCCCGCGTACACGGCCGCGTCATCTCCCTCCAAGACCGGTTCGGTAAACACGCGGTCAGGCGCCTTCTCGACACGCGCCTGCAGCAGCGCCGGGAGCCCAAGGCCGATTGAGGCGTCGCCAACCGCACCGTCCTGCGTCACGACGTACGAGCCAGACGGTGTCACCGTCGCACCACCCGGCAGTCGCAACCGCACGATCGAGGCAGCCGTCCTCGCTTGACGAGCCGCCGTTTCGCGCGCACGATCGACTCGATCCGTCGTGCTCCGCTGGTACACCGCGACACTAATGCCCCCGGCGACGAGGGCGCTGATGATCGCAATTGCGAGAGCGAGCCGGACCCGCAGGCTCACGTAGCCTCGCTCGGCTGCACCAACTTATAGCCAACACCACGCACGGTCTGGACAAGCTCGGGCGCCGCCGGGTCGACCTCAATCTTGGCGCGGAGCCGCTGAACGTGCACATCGACAAGCCGCGTGTCGCCTGCCCAGCCATACCCCCAAACGCGCTCCAGCAAGACCGCACGGTCGAGGGCCAACCCGACGTTGTCGATAAACTCGACCAACAGGCGATACTCCGTTGGCGTCAACGCCAACGGTTCACCATCGCGGGTCACGGCGTACCCTTCACGATCGAGTACGAGCGAACCGATCTGCTCGAAGGGAGCACGCTCGATATCTGTCGGCGTCACGCGCCGCAAGGCAGCCCTCAGACGAGCGGCCAAGACCGCTGGCTCGAATGGCTTCGTGACGTAATCGTCCGCGCCCGCCTCGAGCCCCAGCACCACATCGATCGGGTCAGAGCGCGCCGACAACAAGATCACAGGGATCTGCGACTCGGCTCGGATTGCACGGCAGAGCGCAACGCCGTCCATTCCCGGCAGCATCACATCGAGCAGTGCCAGCACCGGGTCCGATTCGCGCCACGCGACCAGGCCCGCATCGCCATCCTCGGCCGCGATCACCTCGAAACCGTTACGTGTCAGGTAGTCGCGCGTGGCTTGACGGATGACGGGATCGTCCTCCACAAACAACATGCGCGGCAACTGGGATTCCGTCATCTGCAAAGCGTAGAGCGCCGACGGGCAGATTGCCGAATCGGCATGCGTTTTAGACCTTAAGGAAGCGGCGCATCGTGAGGCCAGAACCAATCGCACCAATCGCCAATCCGGCAACGATCAGTAGCAGCACAAGCAGCGGAAAGGCGATTGCCTCAGGCGAACCGTTACCCGTCATCGACGACTGGACACGATCGGCCAGCAGCGTCTGATAGCTGATCGCTAGGAGAATCGACGCAAGAATTGCCCCTGCTACGCCACAGACCATCCCCTCGATCATGAAGGGGAGCCGCACAAACCAGTTGGTCGCACCCACCAGCTTCATCACCTCAACCTCGCGGCGACGCGCGAAGATCGAGAGTCGGATCGTATTGCCGATCAAGAGGATTGCGGCGATGGCGAGCACGACGCCCATGCCGAGCAGCACGATAGTGATCGTGCCAGCAGTCTTCAAGACACGATCGGCTTTGCCCGCTCCGTAATCGGGATTTGGCAGACCGGCCTGAGGCGGATCGAGCCCCGGTAGCCCCGCCACGGCCTTCGAGATGCCCGCCGTCTGGTCCGGATCGACAGCCTTGAACTCGAATGAGGCCGGCAGCGGATTACCCAGCGTCAACTTGAGCAGCTCGGAATCCTTGCCCAGCTGCTTCTGCAAGCGCAGGATCGCATCGTCCTTAGAGACGAACTCCAACGAGCCGTCCTGTACGCCTGGTGTCTCAGTAATCGTGCGCTGAATGTCGGCGATCTGCTTGGGGGTTGCCGAGTCCTTCAGGTACGCACGAATCGTGACGTCGTCTCGCACCTTGTTGGAGTAGTTGTACACGTACGAGCCGAGTGCGATGCCAATCCCGGCAATAAACATCACAACCAGCACCGTCACGACCGCTGCGATCGTCGTCGCGAAGTTGCCCTTCAGCGACTTCAGCGCCTCCACCACGAAGAACTTCCAGCGGGTCTCCACTAGACCTGCTCCTCGTCCTCGACGTAGCCACCACGACGATCGTCGCGCGCGACGCGGCCCTCTTCGAGTGCGATCACGCGACGACGCATCTTGTCGACCATCTCGCGGTCGTGGGTCGCCATCAAGATCGTGGTGCCCGCACGGTTGATGCGGTAGAGCAACTGCATGATGCCGATCGACGTCTCGGGGTCGAGGTTGCCGGTCGGTTCGTCGCAAATCAAGAGCGGCGGATGGTTGACGAACGCACGGGCAATCGAGACGCGCTGCTGCTGCCCACCCGACAACTCGTGCGGCAACTTATCGATCTTGTCGGCGAGGCCGACCAGGCCAATGATTTCGGGCACCTTGCGCTCAATTACCTCGAGCCGCTGACCCTGCACCTCGAGTGCATACGCGACATTCTCGTAGACCGTGCGCGTCGGCAACAGTTTGAAGTCCTGGAAGACGCAGCCAATGTTACGACGCAACTTGGGCACCTGAGAGCGCTTGAGGGTGCGAAGCGACTTGCCACCAACCTGAACGTTGCCGTTCGTCGCCTCGATTTCCTTCAGCAACAGCTTAATGAAGGTGGACTTGCCCGAGCCGGACGGGCCGACGAGGAAGACCCACTCACCCTTGTCGATCTGCAGCGTGACGTCATCCAACCCGACAACGTCGCCCGGGTAGACCATGGTGCAGTTCTCCAGCAGGATCATCGCCTCGTTGCGCGGGGCAAACGGGCGGCGGAACTCGCTGGTCTCGCCCGCCAGTTCGGAGAGCGCCTCAGCACGACGGCGGCGACGTTCGTCGGCCTCGCGCTCCAGCTCGTCCTCGCTGCGAAGGTCGGTGTCGGCGATGCTCACGTAGCCAGAATCGGCGACGGGAAACGGCTCCGGCAGAGGATCAGATGGGGAGTCTCGCTTCAGCATGCCAACGCACCCAATCTATCATCGGCTGCCCGTCGCAGCAGATTACGATTCGGCAACAGCGTCGCCGTCAGCGGCGGTGCGGCGCAGCAGAAAATCGCGGATAAATGGATCAAGATCGCCATCCAAAACCGCTTGGATATTGCCGTCTTTGCGGTTTGTGCGGTGGTCGTTGACCATCGTGTAAGGGTGAAGGACATAACTGCGAATCTGGCTGCCGAACGAGTTGTCCTGACTCATTCCGCGCTCCTTGGCGAGTTCCTCTGCCCGATTCTTCAATTCCAGCTCGATCAGGCGACTCTTGAGCACGCGCATCGCGGTCTGCTTGTTCGAGGTCTGCGAGCGCTCGTTCTGACACTGCACGACGATGCCGGTCGGCAGGTGCGTGATGCGCACCGCCGAGTCGGTTTTGTTGACGTGCTGCCCACCAGCACCTGAGGCGCGGTACGTGTCGATCCGGAGGTCGCCATCGTCGATCTCGACATCGACGTCTTCGTCAACCCACGGTGTCACATCGACGCGGGCGAAAGCCGTATGCCGGCGGTGCGCCGAGTCGAACGGCGACAGTCGGACAAGGCGATGCACGCCCTTCTCAGCGCCGAGGATGCCGTAGGCGTTCTCGCCCTCGACGAGCAGCGCGACCGACTTGATCCCCGCCTCTTCTCCGGGCGAGGCCTCGAGCAGCCTCGTCGAGAAGCCGCGCCGCTCGGCCCAGCGCAAGTACATGCGCAGAATCATCTCGGTCCAGTCCATCGCATCGGTACCGCCCGCGCCCGCGCTGACCGTCACTACGGCAGGCCCCGCGTCGTACTCACCCGAGAAGAGTGCACCCTCCTCCAGTTCGTCAATCCGCGCACTGAGGCTGGTGACGGTGGCCGTGACCTCGTCGAGCAGTTCTGGCGCGTCCGCGAGCATCACGACGAGATCGCCTGCGTCGGCGACGTCAGCGAACAGGCTCTCGTAGAGCTCCACCTTGCGCGCATTGCGCGAGCGCTCCGCGGAAACCTTGACGGCCCGTTCCTGGTCGTCCCAGAAACCGGGCTCGCCGATCAGTGTGTCGAGTTCGTCGATCCGCTCCTGCAGGCGGGCCGGGTCAAAGGTAATCACGAACCCACACAAGGCGGGCTCTGAGCTCCTCAACTGCGGCCGCGAGGTCGTCGACCGACAACACCTCCGGCGCGTCAGCCACGACGTTTCTTCTTCGTCGGCTTCTTGCGTCGCCCCGCCGCTCCCGGCGCCTGGCCACGCAGCGTATGGGACGAGCGATCCTCGAGTTCCTCAACCGCGCCACTGCTGGTCGCCGTGCCTCCCCAATCGGACGAACGCGACCAGGCCGAGTCGGGGTTTGGAGCCGTCGCGCTCTGCTGCTGTGCCGCAGGTGGCGGCGTACCCGGTGCCTCAAAGGCGCTGACGTCCTCGTGCTGGGCGATCAGCTGATCCATGTTCTCTTCGATCGTGAACGGATCGATCACCGCGCGTCCATCAGGACCATCAACTTCGATCACGAACTGGAAGAGTCCAGCAACGACCTCCTGCTGCACCTCCGCCATCATCTCGCCAAACATTGCGTGTCCCTCGGTGCGGTACTCCACGACGGGATCCTTCTGGGCGAGACCGCGCAGGTGAATGCCGTCGCGCAGATAGTCCATGTTGTCGAGGTGCTCGCGCCAACGCGTATCGATCGTTTGGAGGAGGTAGAAGCGTTCCGCACGACGCATCAGATCGGGGTCGATCTGAGCAATCACACGCTCCTTATGCTCGTACGCCGTGGCCGCATCGGCAACGGCTCGGTCGATCAGATCGTCAGGATTGATCTGCTCGATCGGTCCCAGCTCGGCAGCGGTAAAGGAAACAGGGTAGATCGCGCGCAGACCAACAGTCAGCGCATTGAGATCGACTTCCTCGTCGCCATCGCCCTGGAGGTGAACCTCGACAGCGCTCTCGACGGTCTCGTCGATCCACTCCCGGACGAGCTCGGAGATGTCTGCGCCCTCGAGCACCTCGCGACGCTGGTCGTAGACGACCTCGCGCTGCTTGTTGAGCACGTCGTCGTACTTGAGGACGTTCTTGCGAATCTCGAAGTTGTGCTCCTCGACCCGCTTCTGAGCACCTTCGATCTGCCGGGAGAGCAGCTTGTGCTCGATCGGCTCTCCCTCGGGCGGTCCGAGACGGTCGAGAATCTTGTAGATACGATCGCCGGCAAACAGTCGCACCACCTCGTCCTCCGCGGACAGGTAGAAACGCGTCTCGCCCGGGTCGCCCTGTCGCCCAGAGCGACCACGCAGCTGATTGTCGATGCGCCGCGACTCGTGGCGTTCGGTGCCGAGCACGTAGAGGCCGCCCAGATCGGCGACGCCCTCACCCAGCTTGATGTCGACGCCACGACCAGCCATGTTGGTGGCAATTACGACGGCACCCTGCTGGCCCGCATTGACGATGATCTCGGCCTCGCGCTCGTGCTGCTTGGCGTTGAGCACCTCGTGCTTGATGCCGCGCCGCGTCAGGAGCGCGCTCAGACGCTCGGAGGTCTCAATGTCGATGGTGCCCACGAGCACGGGCTGTCCCGTGGCGTGACGCACCTCAATATCGTCGGCGACCGCCTCGAACTTCTCGCCCTGCGTCTTGAAAATCAGGTCGTCTTTATCCGCTCGGATCATGTCCTGATTGGTCGGGATCGTCAGCACATCAAGGCTGTAGATTTCTGCGAACTCGTTGGCCTCGGTGGCGGCCGTGCCGGTCATGCCCGCCAACTTGTCGTACATGCGGAAGTAGTTCTGGATCGTGACGGTCGCGACGGTGATGTTCTCGGCCTCGATCTTGACGCCCTCTTTGGCTTCGACGGCCTGATGCAGGCCCTCGCTCCAGCGCCGGCCTTCCATGATGCGGCCCGTAAATTCGTCGACGATCTTGACCTCGCCGTCGATCACGACGTAGTCAACATCCTTCTTGAAGAGTGACTGCGCCTTGAGCGACTGGACGAGGTGGTTGACCATCTGACCATTGCCGGGGGCGTACAGGTTGTCGACGCCGAGCGCGCGCTCAACCTTGTGAATACCGTCCTCCGTCGGGGCGACGGTCTTGCGCTTTTCGTCGACTTCGTAGTCTTCAGGAACCGTCAGACCCTTCGCAACCTTGGCAAACGAGTAGTACGTCTCGGGAGCATCCTCTGGCTGGCCGGAAATGATCAGCGGCGTGCGCGCCTCGTCGATCAGGATCGAGTCGACCTCGTCGACAATCGCGAAGGAGTGGCTGCGCTGCACGGTGTGTTCGAGCTCGACGGCAAGGTTATCGCGCAGGTAGTCGAAGCCGAACTCCGAGTTGGTGCCGTAGGTCACGTCGCAGGCATAGGCCGCACGGCGCTCCTCCGGCTCCATACCGGACTGGATGATGCCAACGCTGACGCCGAGCATCTCGTAGAGCGGACCCATCCACTGCGCATCGCGGCGGGCAAGGTAGTCGTTGACCGTCACGAGGTGCATGCCGAGCCCAGCCAGCGCATTGAGACAGACCGGCAGGGTGGCGACCAGCGTCTTACCTTCGCCCGTGCGCATCTCGGCAATCGAGCCGCGATGAAGGCACGCGCCACCGATGATCTGGACGTCAAAGTGACGCATGTTCATGGCGCGCGAACCCGCCTCGCGTGCGAGCGCGTAGGTCTCTGCCTCGAACGGCGCCAGCACCTCCTGCACCTGATCCTTGGTCGGGTTCTCGCCGAGACTCTCCGTCGCGAGTTGCCGGAGTTCGCTGTAGCGCTCGCGCAGGCCCTCGTCAGAGAGTGCGGCGGTCTCCTCGGCCAGCGAAGCGGTTGCGTCGACGATCTGTTGGAGTTCTTTGAGGCGCTTGCCTTCGCCGACGCGAAGGAGACGGTTAAACAGTTCTGCCATGGGACGAACCCTACCAGTCTGTCCCTGAACGCCGCCTGAGAAAGCAGTCCCCACTACCGTTCTCAGGCGTGATCAGCGACCCCTCCCCCGCGGCTCCGACAGCGCCCCTGTCCGCATTGATCGAGGCGTGGCTGACGGGCGACGTCACGACGCTCGAGACGGGCCTCAGGATTGATCGGCAGCATCGCGAGTTTGACGACCTTTCGTCTGCCGCGCGCACTGCACTCGTGCGCCTGTTTCCTCCCTACCCAGGCGATGAGCCGGATCGCGCCGTTGTCCACCTGTTGGTCTGTGCGCTCACCACGCCGGGCTTTGCCGGCGATGCCCTGACCGCTCTGGCAGGTCGTCGGGCGTTGCTGGAAGCTGTCATAACCTTGGAACCGGGCGAAGCAGTCGCCGAGATTATTTTGCGGCCGGGCGAACGCGTCATGCTCGGCACCACTGGCGGTCGTCAGGCGCTCAGCGATTTGTTGGCAGGCAATCCACAACCATTGGTCGATTGGCTTGAGCGAACCGTGCTTGATGAGGATGCCTTTGCCAGTACGACCAGCGACGTACCCCTGCATGACTTAACAAACCTGCGGGACCTGATTACCCGACTTTCGCAGGCAACCGAGGCGCTCCCACTTGGCAGCGCACGCGTGATGGTGGCCGACGAATGGGTTGCCGAGACGACCGTCGCTGCGCTTGGTGACGACGTCCCGTTTGCCGATGTGGCACGAACGATCGGCGAGACGCTGCTGGAGCAGACTGCACCAATCCTGTTGTGGCACGCCGCCCACGAGTTGGCGTTGGTGGCGGAGGACGATCCAGAGCTTCGCGCTGCCGTGCTACGCCGCTGCCTCGTACGGGCGGATTGTGAGGCTGGGCGTTGCCCGGCCGAGGCGGCCGCGCCCCTGCTGGCCGAGCTCGGGACGCGCGGAGCAATCCGCACCCTCGACGCGCTCGCTCCCGACCTGACCAGCAGTTCGTGGCGCGCGATCAACAAGAAGTTTCTGCGCCGCGCGTTAGCCGACAATTGGCACGACTGGCGCGACGACGTCCAACGCTGGGCTGCCGCAGGTGACCCGAACCGTGCACTCGCGGCCTTCGATGCGGCGCTGTCGCGCATGCCCGCTGCGGTCGAGCTC
>JAEMTW010000229.1 GCA_016462095.1 Thermoleophilia bacterium | reverse complement strand
GGTCCGACGTTGCCGAGCGTGGTCGCCGCCGACACCATCGCGGTAAAGGCATCCTGCTCGTATCCGCGCAGCGTGCAGTCGAGCAGGATGAAGATCGTGCCGACGACCCAGGCGGCGAGGTAGAGCCCCGCAAAAACTGTCGCGCCCTGGATCGCGCTCTCGCGTACAGGGGACCTGTTGACGCGAACCGGCAGCACTGCCTCGGGATGGACGGCGGTCTCCACGTCACGTCGCATGCCGCCCAAAATCAGGCGAATACGAATCACCTTCATGCCGCCGCTTGTCGAGCTTGCGCAGCCGCCAATAAACATCGTTAAAAACAAAATCAGCAGACAGAATGCTGCCCAAGTATTGAAGTCCTGTGAGGCATAGCCGGTCGTCGTCATGATGGTCACGACTTGGAAGGTGGCCTCACCAAACGAGGCCACCCAACCCTTGTCCGACGTCGCAAGCAAGCCAATCCCCACGAGGATTGAGGCTCCGGCGAGGATCCCAAGATAGACGCGAAATTCGCCGTCCCGCACGGCTGCGCCCCAATCGCGCTTGATCATCAGATACCAGAGAGCGAAATTGGCGCCTGCGATCACTTGAAAGAGCGTCACGATCGCCAGCGTCGCTGCGCCATACGACTGCATCGAATCGGCGTTTGGTGAGAACCCGCCGGTCGACATTGAAGTAAACGTGTGGACGACCGAATCAAACAAGTTCATACCTGTCTCGAAGCCGAGCAGGCCCACAACCCAAAGTGCAATCACCATCACGATCGAGATGCCGGTGTACACGAGCCATAGGTGAAGCGCGGTGTCACGCAACCGTGGTGTCAATTTGTCTGCGTCAGGCCCTGGTGCCTCGCGCTCGAGCAGGGCCTTCCCCCCGGGGCCTGTTCGGCTGAAGACGGCAATGGCGAGCACCACGATTCCCATTCCACCGAGCCATTGCGTCAGGCTACGCCAAAAGTAGATTGAGTTGTTGTGCGAGGCAAAGTCGGTAATCACCGACGATCCCGTGGTGGTGAAACCGCTCATGGCTTCGAAGTAGGCATCAACGAAGTTACCGAGATCACCACCCTCGATCAGGTAGGGCACTCCGCCAAGCAGCGCTGCGCCGAGCCACGCAAAGGCTACGACGGCGAACGCCTCGCGAACCGTGACATCGTCGGAGCGGCGACCGCAGGCAACATCAAGGGCATAACCGGCGACAAAACCGATCACGAGGGTCGCGACGAACGGAACGACGGACTCGCCGTAGATCAAGGCCACCGCGATCGGGGCGAGCAACGTCAAACTGAGCCAGCGAAGGATCTTGCCGACCATGCTCAGAACGGCCAGCAGATCGACTACGAGGTACTGCCGCGCCTGGGCCACGATCGCGGAGGTCATAGTTCGAGTTCGAGCCCGGGAACCTTCGAAGCCTCAGCGACAATGATTGCGGAGTCGCCGGCCTGCAGAACGTCGTCACCCCGCGGGAAGATCACGCGTCCGCCACGAACAATCGCGCCAACAATTGCACCCTCGAGCGGTCGCTCACGGAACGGACGACCGATCAACTTGCTGTCGCCGCGAATCTCGAGTTCCAAGACCTCAACCCGATCGTTTTCGAGCATTGCAAACCCGCGCGTGCGTGGATCGTGGGTGAAGCGAACAATCTCTTCCGCAACGACGAGGCGCTGGTTGAGTGCATGGTCGATGCCGACCTGCTCAAAAATCGGAACAAGCTCGGGATTGCCCACCACGGCGATGGCGAGCTGAACCCCAGCCTGCTTGGCGAGCAAGCCAATCATCAGATCCCGTTCATCGCTATCGGTGCAGCAGACGATCGCGTCTGCGCGCCCGATGTTTTCGCGTTCGAGGAAGCGCGGATCCGTCCCGTCGGCGCAGAAGACATGGGCTGCCTCGATCTCTTCGGCACAGCGCCGCGCCGCTGCAGCGTCCGAGTCGATGATGCGCACGCTGAGCTTTTGATCACAGAGACTCGCTGCGATCGCGCGACCGGTTGCCCCGGCCCCAACGACCACGACCTCCCGCACCTCGTGGACACCGCGCCGTGCGAGTCGGTGGGACCAATCACGAGAGGCCTCGGGAGATGCAATCACGACCACGCGATCGCCTTCCAGGACCACGTCGTTGCCTCCCGGGATCGTGATGCTATCACCGCGAATCAGCGAGGCAATCACGCTGGCATCCGGGATGTGCAGATCAGCAATGCGCTTGCCGACGATGTTCTCCATGGCGTCGGCATGCACTTCAAATTCGACCATCTCGGCCCGGCCGTCGGCAAACATCGCCGTCTGTAGCGCGCCAGGCAGGCCGATCGCGCGGACAACCGCCTGCGCGATCTCGTTCTCCGAGGCAATCATCGCGTCGACGGGCAGCTCTCCCCGACGCCAGGCGTCGAGATACTCAGCGCTCGACGTCCGTACGATTATGCGCCCCGCGCACAAGGAACGCGTCTGCAGAGCGGCGACGATATTCACCTCGTCGCGATCGGTACAGACGATCACGAGATCTGCGCGTTCAACGCCAGCACGGATCAGTGTTGAGCGCGACGTGCCGTTTCCAGCAATCGTCAGCACGTCATAGCGATTTGAAACTTGGCTCAGAAGCGATTCGTCGAGGTCGACAACTGTCACGTTGTGCTGCACGTGGACTGCCGCGGCGACGCTGGTTCCGACGCGTCCAGCTCCAATTACGAGGATCTCCACGTCCGCAGGATAGACGCTCTATCTTCACGCGCGCTATTGTCTTGGGGCGCAATGCATCGATCACCTTCAACTACCCCTTATG
>JAEMTW010000228.1 GCA_016462095.1 Thermoleophilia bacterium | reverse complement strand
CGTCTCTGGAACCTCGCCGAGTTGTAAGTCGAACGCCAACTGTCGCCCGGCAGCGTTGGCCTGCGGTCGTGTTGCAAGGCCAAGTTCCCAGAGCAATTGTCGGCGAGGGCCGAGTCGATCACAGGCTCCTGCTGCAATCAGTCGCTGCAGCTGTGCAGTCGGTAGGTCGAGACGGTTGGCGAGCTCTCTAACCGAGCGAAAGGGACCGCGAGCATGACGCTCTGCCACGACCTGCTCGGCATCGTTGATACCAAAGCCAATCACCTGTCGAAAGCCAAGGCGAACTGCAGACGGACTCTCACAGCTGGCCTCGACCATGGAGTGCTCACTATCGACGGGAAGCACCGCCACGGCACGGTGTTCGGCATCGCGAATCAGCGTGGCGGGTGGGTAAAACCCCATTGGCTGCTCCATCAGCAGCGCACAGAGAAAAGCGGCGGGGTGGTGTCGTCGCAACCAGGCGCTCTGGTAGGCCAGCAGGGCAAAAGCAGCAGCATGCGATTTGGGAAAACCAAAGGCCGAGAAGGCGATGATCTGCTGAAAGACGCGCTGGGCAACGTGCTCGGGCACGTTGCGCTCGGCTGCGCCCTCGGCGAAGGCCAGCCATTGGGCTTCGATTGCGGCACGGCTACGGCGCCGACTCATAGCGCGTCGTAAGGCTTCGGCCTGGCCTGGCGTAAAGCCCGCGAGCGCCTGCGCGACGGTCAGTACCTGGTCTTGGAAGATGATCACGCCAAGCGTCTCGCGTAGCGCCTCCTCAAGCAGCGGGTGCTCATATGGAATCGGCACAGTGGGATCGGCCCGACGTGCCAACCGTCGTTGAATATAGGGGTTGACCGCGCCACCTTGGATCGGTCCAGGTCGAACCAAGGCGACCTCGACGACCAAGTCGTCAAGACAGGTTGGCTGCACGCGCAGCAGCGTCTGCATCTGTGCACGCGATTCGATTTGAAAGACACCGACCGTGTCTGCGGCTTGGATCTCGGCATAGACCTCGGCATCGTCGAGAGGCACACGGGAGAGGTCGACTGTCTCGCCCGTGCTGCGGTGGATCTCGCTGACACAGCGTTCGACTGCGCTGAGCATGCCGAGCCCAAGCAGGTCGATCTTGAGGAAGCCAGCGTCGGCACAGGCATCCTTGTCCCACTGGCAGATCGTGCGTCCTGCCATTGCCGCCGGTTGCAGTGGCACCAGTTCACTGAGTGGTCGGTCCGAGACAATCATGCCGCCGGGGTGCTGCGAGAGGTGGCGCGGTAGTCCACTGATCTGACGACAGAGCGTGACAAGCAGTCGCAGGTGCGGGTCGTCGGCGCGTTCGCGTAGTCCCGGCACGCGGCGTAGCTCTTCGCCAACCGACTCTGCACGCCAACCGTCCGAGGCCGCAGCAAGTCGTGCAATGTCGCCTGTCGGCAAGGCCAGCGCTTTGCCAATTTCGCGGATCGCACCGCGCGCTCGATAAGTTGAGAAGGCACCGACCAACGCCGCCTGCTGTGGCCCGAAGCGCAGATGAATCCGGCGAATCAGTTCGGCACGGATGTCGCGTGGAAAGTCCAGATCAATATCGGGTGTCGAGGCGAGCTCCTCATTCAGAAAACGGCCGAGTGAAAGCCGGCCCGCAACGGGATCGATATGTGAAAGCCCCGTTAGGTAGCAGACGATTGAGCCAACGCTCGACCCGCGCCCGCGGCCAGGTGGCAAGACGTTGCGGGCAGCATCGTTCCCACGCAGCTCCAGCGCTACGTCGCGGGCCAGTTCCAGAATCTCGTGGTGCAGCAGAAAGAAGCCAGCTAGCTGGTGGCGTTGGATCAGGGCGAGCTCGGTCTCGAGCCGCTCTTCTGCCTGCCGACGCCAGGGCGAGGAGCGGGAGTAGCGGCTATCGAGCTGTGCTCTACAGAAGCCTGCCAGCTCGTGATCGGCGTTACCGGGTCGCGCTGGTGGTTGGTAGCCAAGGCTCTCCGTCAGATCAAAACGACAGCGCTCGGCAATTCGACTCGTTTCAACAATTGCCTCGGGCAGTTCGGCAAAGAGTCGTGCCATCTCGGCCGGCGACTTGAGGACGTGCTCGCGATTGCCGCGCAGCGCGCTGGTGCAGGCAGCGAGTGCGAGGTGATGGCGGATTGCCACCAGTACGTCTTGGAGTGGGCCGCGTCGACGGAGATGCAGGTGCACGTTGTTCGTGGCAACCACGGGAATTTGACGCTCGCGGGCGAGTCGATTGAGGCGGCGTAACTCTGGTTCTGCGCCTTGCTGAAAGGGACGCTGCAGTTCGATCGCAAGTCGTACGGAGAAGGCCTCGAGCAGCACGTCTCGGCGACGTCGTGCAGTCGGGTCGTCAATGCCGACGAGGGCTCCCTGACGGGGACAGCCGGTCAGACAGGTGAGACCCTCGGCGTGCTCCAGCACGCGCTGGAGCTGAACGCTCGGAGTGCACTCAACGGTGCCATCTTCCCGTCGGGTGCCTGCGTGAGCAGCGGTAATCAGCCGGCAGAGGTTCGTATAGCCGACCCTGCTCTCGGCAAGCAGTACGAGATGAAAGGCCTGGCCGGCGTCCTCAACGGTCAGCTCGCAGCCGGTGATTGCCTGCAGTCCTGCGGCCTGTGCCGCATGGGCGAACGGCAGCGCCGCACAGAGGTTGTCGTGGTCCGTCAGGGCGAGTGACGAGTAGCCAAGCGCAGAGGCGCGATCGACCAGCTCGTCGGGCTGGGCTACCCCATCGAGAAAGGAGTACGCCGAATGGCAGTGCAGCTCTACGTACGACGTACTAGCGCCCATGTCGCCACCACTGGCCC
>JAEMTW010000227.1 GCA_016462095.1 Thermoleophilia bacterium | reverse complement strand
TACTCACCATCGGAGCAGCAGATCGTGCCGATGTTGCCGATGTCCTTGGTCTTGAGCACGGGGTAGAAAGCCTTGAGGCCCTCGCCGAAGACCTCAACCCAGCGGTCGTACACGTCGTGCGGCGTGGTCGAACGTTCGCGGCACCAAAGATGGTTCTTGGCGGCCTTGTGCACGATCTTGCCGTTTGGACCAAGCACGAACAGCATGTTGAAGAAGCGGTCGTCCATCACCTCGGGCAGGCGCGCCTTGCACTGCACGACGATGTACGTGTCGTACTGCTTGGCGAGCGCACCGAGGCGCTGCGTCTCAGGGCCCGGTAGGTCGATAAAGAGATCGCGCGCCGCGACGGTGTGGGGGATGTCGAAGATCTCGTCGGTAAACCCCGTCAGGGCACCCTCAGCAAGTGCGATCAGGCGCACGGGCATGTTGATGCCGATGATCGAGACGGCCGCGTGGATGGCATCTTCGATTACGTCAAGGTTGCGCGCGATCTCGCTGCGTTGCGAGATGCCGCGCACCACTGTCGAGAGTCCTACTGCCATGTAGGGCGCTACGGGCCCTGTCTGCTTTGCCATGTTCGACCTCCGTTGGGCATCGTACGGCACGCGAGGTGCGCTTTTGCTTGACGGCGGGGGACAGAAAGTGGATAATGGATCCAATCTCCTTGGAGGACCGCTTCAGATGGCAGTAATCGAGACGGGCGCAAACGTTGCAGCGCGCACTGGTGCACAATTTTTAGAAGGTCTTCGCAACGATGCTGATCGCGAGATCTGGATCGGTGGCGAGTGCATCAGCAACCCGATGGACCATGAGTTGCTGCGTCCGGGCGCCGAGGCGATCGCCCGTGTTTACGACACCCAGCACCAGCACGCCGAGATCTGCCTGGCGCCGAATCCCGACGACGGCAGGCTCGTCAACCGCACGCATCTGATTCCCCGCACGAAGGACGATCTCGAAAAGCGCCGCGCGTCGATGGAGATCATTGCTGCTGCAACGGGCGGCATGATGGGGCGCGTCCCGGACTACCTCAACGTCACCTTCGCCTGCTTTGCTGGCGCGTCTGAGGTCTGGGCGCGGCGCGGCAACGAGCGTGGTGCCGAGAACATCGTCAACTACCAGAAGTTCATGCGCGACAACGATCTCTCGACGACGCACGCGATCATGAACCCCGTTGCGGATCGTTCGAAGACTGAGGCCGAGCAGTTTGGCGGCGAGATTGCGCTGCACAAGGTGGGTGAGACGAGCGAGGGCATCATCGTGCGTGGCGCGCGGATGCTCGCGACGCTGGCGCCGTTCTCGGACGAAATCTCGATCTATCCCGGTTCGGATCTGGGGCCAGGCGACGAGAAGTTCGCCCTCGCCTTCGCGATTCCGATGAGCACGCCGGGCCTGCGCTTTATCTGCCGAGACTCGTTCTCCAAGCCGAAGAGCACCTTCGACTATCCCTTGAGCGCGCGTTTCGACGAGATGGACGCCGTCGTGATCTTCGACGACGTCTTGGTGCCTCACGATCGCGTCTTCCTCGATGGCGATGTTGTCGGCTACTCCGAGGTCATCACCGACTCGGGCTGGCGCGGGCACATCATGCATCAGGCGTTTACGCGGGCCTATGTGAAGCTGATGTTCGCCTTCGGGCTTGGTCACACGATGGCCAACATGACGGGCGTTGGTCGCTTCGATCATGTCCAGGAGAAGCTCGGTCAGATCTGGAACATGACGGAGCTGACGCGCTCGGCGCTCGTCGCCGCCGAAGCCGACTCGTACCTCGATAGCCACGGCGTCTGGTATCCGCACGATCGTCCCTTGATGGCGTTGCGCGGCGAGATGCCGAAGTGGCTGCCAAAGACGCACGAGTTGCTGCAGCTGGTGGGTGGAGGCTCGTTTATGGCGACGCCTTCCGAGGCTGACTTTAACTCCCCGATTCGTGGCGACATCGAGAAGTACTTCCAGGCTGCGGGTGGTGACGCCGAGCGTCGCGTGCGCGTCTTCCGTCTCGCCTGGGACTTCATCGGTTCTGATCTTGGTGGGCGCAGCGAGCTCTACGAGCGCTTCTACCTGTCGGACTCGTGGCGCATGACGCAGCTGGCCTACCGCACGGCGGACACGACGTTTGCCGAGTCGCTGGTCGAGCAGTTCCTGCACGACTAATCGGTAAAAACCGATCAATCTGTCTCAACTAATCGTCAAGACCCTCGGCAATCACGAGGTCGAATCGTGCTGCGTCCTTACGCAAGTCGATCGCGGCCTGATATTCGGCTGAGGCGTAGCAGTCCTTGGCGGCCTGATAGCTCGGGAACTCAACGATGAATGAGCGGCCGTGTGCCACACCCTCGACGACCTCGGTTACATCGCCACGGATGATTGCGTGGCCACCATGGTCCGCGATGATCGCGCCAGCCGTCTCGCGGTACGGGGTAAACCCCTCGGGATCGGTGATGTTGGCCGTGACGACCCAGTAGCCCTTTGGCATTGTGGCCTCGCCTTCTCTGCGCAGAGCGCGTTCTTTGAGACGGAGTCTATCGGTCCCGGAGGAGCTGCCGATTCAGCTTTGCTTTGGGGTCAGACCCCAAAGCAAAGCTCAACCCGCTCGTTATGCGCTATTTCAGGCGAACGAACGTCGCCTGAAGCGGATCGTCGAGCCCGTTGATTAAGTGCATTGTCTGACGCGGTCCCGGCGCGGTGTAGCGGACACCGTCTGTCGGCGTGGACCCAGGGCCACCGTCGTTGTAGAGCGGGTGGTAGCCGTTGCCTTGGGCAGGGATCTTCACCGCGATCAGCTTGCGCATCGCTGCCTCGCTGCCCTT
>JAEMTW010000226.1 GCA_016462095.1 Thermoleophilia bacterium | reverse complement strand
GGTGTATACTCCTACAAGAGTCCATGGCTGTGCATGCGTAGTGCGTACATGTTCAAGCCATGACCGAATACCATCGCGGCGGATCGCAACCATGACAACGATTCAACTGACTCTCCCCGACGACCTTGCACAGAAGGCGACGGAGGCCGGGCTTTTGTCTCCCGAAGCAGTTCAGGAAATGCTCCGGGAAAAGCTTCTGCGGCGGGCCGGTGAATCACTTCGGGAGATTCGCAGCTGGATGCCCAGCGAGGAGTTGACGCCGGAGATCGAGCAGGAGGTCGTTGAGGCCGTGCAAGCATATCGGGCTGAGCGACGTGCGCGTCGGGTTGGCTGATGTCTGCGATGGCATCTCGGCCGATCATCGCAGTGCTTGATACGAATGTGGTGATCGCCGGGCTTTTGTGGGAAGGGCCGCCCTATTCGCTCCTGATCCGAGCCACGGAGAGGCGCGATTTGATTCTCGTAACAACGCCCACGCTCATAGCCGAACTCAGCGATACCCTTGCGCTGCCGAGGTTTCGGCGGCGGATTGCTGATGCCGCAATATCGATTGAACAGTTGGTGGCTGCCTACCGCGACGCAACGGGTCTTGTGACACCTCACGATGTGCCTCGAGTCGTCACCGACGATGTGGACGATGACCACGTCATCGCCGCGGCCGTCGCCGCGCGGGCGCAATACATCGTGACCGGCGACCGCGCGCATCTGCTGCCCATCGGCTCGCACGGTGAGATCGCGATCATCTCGCCGCGTCAGTGCCTCGATCTGCTCGGGCCGTAAAGATGCCTCAGTAATGCTTCTTGGCGTAGCAAGCACTGGCTGAAGGCGGGCAACCGCTACGGCGGTGGTAAACGCCACCGGGCGTCATGACGCCGTCGGCGGTACACTGGCTCATGCAGTTTGAAAAAAGCCCTGCTCTTTTATCGGGAACGTAGCCATGAGCAGAGTCACCGTCGATCCGAAGCAGATGAACGGCGTGCCGTGCATTCGCGGCCTGCGGATTCCCGTGGCGACCGTCGTCGGCATGGTTGCGGAAGGAATGACGCAAGAGGACATTCTTCGAGCGTTTCCCGATCTGCAGGCGGAGGACGTTCACGCGGCACTCGCTTACGCCGCTGAGGCGGTGCGAGAGCGGGCACTTCCGCTCCTGCATGCGTCATGAGATTCCTGATCGACAATGCTCTTTGACCCGTCGTCGCAGAAGGCCTGCGGCAAGCAGACCATGATGCAATTCACGTCGGGGATCTTGGGCTTGCGGCTGCGGATGACGAAACGTTTTTTGAGCACGCGGACCGCGATCAACGGGTTATCGTCTCGGCGGATACCGAGTTCGGCACCATTCTCGCCATGCGAAACGCGGCGAGTCCGTCGGTAATTCTGTTTCGTGGAGCGACACCCCGAAACCCGATCGGCCAGGTCAAGCTGTTGATCGCCAACCTTGCCGCGATAGCGCCGAGTATCGAACGCGGCGCCGTCGTGGTGTTAGAACCCCAGCGAATCAGGGTCCGCTCGCTGCCGATGAGTCCGTTATAAGCAGCGCGATTATTGCAACACCATGCCCGTCCTGCTCCAGACAACGCTCCTGCTCATCTGCTCGAACGTGTTCATGACGTTCGCGTGGTACGCCCAGCTCGGCACTGGATGGGCAACAGTTCGCGGGTCCGCCGCCGGCACTACCTGAAACTGACCGACGCCGACTTCGAGTGAGCCACCGGTTACCCGGCGCAAAACCCGGTACCGTCACCGGCCATCAGGAGCCGTCAACCCTTCACTATGCCAGCGAAAAATCGCTAGACGTCGTGAAGGACGCGGAAAACCAGTACCCCCGACAGGGATCGAACCTGTGACCTGAGCTTTAGGAAAGCTCCGCTCTATCCAACTGAGCTACGGGGGCGAATGCGGCACGCCCCGGCAATCGCCGCGACTCCCGCACCCGGCATCTTACGGACGGCCGCAGCCCCTGACGATGCCCAGGGATCCCGGGCGATTCCGCGGCGAAAATGACGGCCGCTGCGGCTTCGCGGCGGGCCGGTATCATGCGAACATCCCGCGACAGACTCGCGGGAGCCATCCACACCGAGGTCCCGACATCGTGGCACACGCAGCACTCGCACTCGAAGACGGCACCGTCTACATCGGCGAGTCGTTTGGCGCCACCGGCACCGTGTCGGGCGAGGTGTGCTTCAACACCTCGATGACCGGCTACCAGGAGATCCTCACCGATCCCTCGTATCGCGGCCAAATCCTCTGCATGACCGCGCCCCAGATCGGCAACTACGGCGTCAACCACGCCGACGTCGAGAGCGGCAAACTCCAGATGGCCGGGTTTATCGTCCGCGAGGCCAGTCGCCTCGCCAGCAACTTCACCTCCGAAGGCACGCTCGGCGACTACCTCGCCAAGGCCGGCGTTGTGGGACTCGCCGGGATCGACACCCGGGCGCTCGTCCGCCGGTTGCGAATCCGCGGGGCGATGACGGGCGTGATCTCCAGCGAAGTGCTCGATCCCGCCGCGCTCGTGGCGAAGGCCAAGGCCGCGCCAACCCTCGTCGGCCGCGACCTCGTGCGCGAGGTGATGCCCGAGGGGCCCACCGAGTGGACGGAATCGCTCGACGACTGGGCGCAGCCCGTGCCGCAGCCGCTCGAAGGGGGCGACCCGGCTCCGGTCACGACCTGGGCAGGAAAGAAGAAGGTGGTGGCCCTCGATTACGGGATGAAGTGGAACATCGCCCGCCACCTCACCAGCGTGGGCTGCGACGTGACCGTTCTGCCGGGCCGCGCGACGGCTGCTGAGGGGCTCGCCCACCATCCCGA
>JAEMTW010000225.1 GCA_016462095.1 Thermoleophilia bacterium | reverse complement strand
CGGCGGACAGGATCATCGCCGTCGGGTTGATCGTGTCTTGGCCTGCGTACTTGGGAGCCGAGCCGTGGACGGCCTCGAAGATTGCAACATCGGTGCCGAGGTTGGCAGATGGCGCGAAGCCGAGCCCGCCGACGAGTGCGGAGGTGAGATCCGAGAGGATGTCGCCGTTCATGTTCGTCGTGATGATCATCTCGAACTGTTCCGGCCGCTTGACGAGCTGGTGGGCGCAGTTGTCGACGATCACGTGCCACGAATCGATCTCGGGATGTTCGGGAGCGATGTCCTCGAAGGTGCGCTTGAGCAGGCCCTCGGTCATCTTCATGATGTTGGCCTTGGTGGCGCAGGCGACGTTGGTGCGATTCTCGGCTTCGGCCAGGGCGTAGGCGAGTTTGACGATCTTCTCGCAGCCCTTGCGGGAGATCAGCTTGAGCGTCTGGGCGACGTCGGGGGTCTCCATGTGCTCGATACCAGCGTAGAGATCCTCAACGTTCTCGCGCACCACGACGAGATCGATGCCGCGGCCCGAGTAGGGGGTGGGCACGCCGGGCATCTCGCGGACGGGGCGAATGTTGGCGTAGGTTTCGAACAGCTTGCGGAGGGTGACGTTCGCACTCTTCTCGCCAAAGCCAACGGGCGTGGCAAGCGGTCCCTTGAGGACCACGCGTGTCTGCTCGATCGAGGTGATCGTGTCGTCCGGGACGCCGGTGGCAAGGCCCTTCTTGAAGACTTCAGCGCCGGCTTCGTGGACCTGCCAGTCGATTTTGACGCCACTGGCGTCGACAATCTTGCGTGCCGACTCGGCAACTTCCGGGCCAACGCCGTCGCCTGGAATCAGCGTTACCGCTTGCGTGTTCTTCGTCACCAGATTTCCCCTTCGAACGAGTCCGAGCGAGCAGCATAGGCGCAATCCGTGTAAAGCAACGGAGACGATACGATTCTTACGTGAGTCATCACCACGGGCATCATCACGGCGGTCACGGGCACGGGTACGGGCACGGTGCCAGCATGGGGCGCGCGCTCTGGATTTCGCTCGCGTTGACGCTGCTGCTGGGCGTGATCCAAGTTGTTTCCGCAATCTCCTTCGATTCGCTCGCGCTGGTAGCGGATGCGATCCATAACCTCTCGGACGCGGTGGCTGTCGGTTTGGCTGTTGGTGCGGCCTGGCTGGCTGGCTTGCCCGCCACCAAAACGCGCACCTTTGGCTACCGGCGTGCCGAGATTCTCGCCGCAACAATCAACGCCCTGTGTCTGATTGCACTCAGCGTCTGGGTGGCCTGGGAGGCCTTTGCTCGTCTCGCCGACCCGCGACCCGTCGAAGGAGGCGGCGTCGCGCTGATTGGCGCGCTCGCCGTCGTGCTCAATCTGGTTCCCGTCCTGTTGCTGTTGCGTGCTGGAGCTCGTTCGAACCTCAACGCGCACGCAACCATGCTCCATTTCGCAGCCGATGTGCTGTCCTCGGTCGCCGCAATGATCGCGGGCCTTGTGATCATGCTGACCGGATGGGTGCAGGCCGATGCGCTCGCGAGTCTCGTCGTCGCGGTTTTGATTGTTGTCGCCTCGGCACGCGTGCTGCGCAGCGCGGTGCGTATCTTGCTGGAAGAGGCGCCGCCGGGTATCGACCCCGAAGAGATTGCCCGAACCGTGATGGCGCTGCCCGAGGTCTGCAACGTGCACGATCTCCACGTCTGGCAGATCTCTGATGGCTTTCCCGCGCTCGCGATGCATGTCGTGATCGAGCCTGGTGTCGATCAGCACGCCATGCTGCACCGCATCGAGCACATCGTGCAGGTGCACTTTGAGATCGAGCACGCCACGATCCAAATCGATCTCGATCACACGCGAGGGTTGCAATTGCAGCGCCGCCTGACGCAACCAAGAAGGGCACCATGACGAGTAATCAATTGATCTCGGCAGAGGCGGTTCGAGCCTTGCCTAGCGTGCAACTTGTCGACTGTCGGTTTCGACTCGGACAGCACGGAGCGGGACTCGAGTTGTATCGCGAGGGCCACATTCCGGGTGCGTTGTATCTCGATCTCGATGACGACCTCAGCGGGCCGATGCGTGACGACCGTCTCGGTGGGCGCCACCCGCTCCCGGAACGCGCCGCCTTCGAGCGGTCACTGCAACGCGCCGGTTTGCGCTGTGATGCTTCGATCGTGGTCTACGACGACGGCACAGGCGGTGCCGCGCGCGCTTGGTGGCTGTTGCGTCATCACGGAGTCCCGTCGCAGGTGCTCGAGGGGGGAATTGCAGCCTGGGGTGACGACTTGGACGTCGGCGATCCTGTCGCGACACCCGGTGACCTCGTGCTTGGTGCGGAGCGAACGGACGACCTGCTCGACGCAACGGGTGTGCAGGCAGCGCTCGCGGCCGGCCGAATCGTGCTCGATGCGCGCGCGCCCGAACGCTTTCGTGGCGAGGTCGAGCCGATGGATCCGGTCGCCGGGCATATCGTCGGAGCCCGCAACGCACCGTTCAACGCTCCCGATGCGATCGACGATGACGTCCTGACGGTCGCCGAGCCACCTGTCGTGTACTGCGGTTCCGGCATTACGGCCGCCGCCCTCGCCCTACGCCTCGTCGAGCTCGGGCGCGACGACACCCAGCTCTATGCGGGCTCGTGGAGCGACTGGTGTGCGCGTGGGCTGGCGGAGCCTGCCTCGTAGAGCAACGGCGTTGAGTACAGGCGCGGCGGTGTTCCACCAGCGCAATCAGGGCCCACTCGCGATCCTAGGAGGACATCACAACCGCGCGGATGTCATGTCCTCCCTGCCTGCCGCGACGCTTCAACAATGCGCGATGGTGGGGAGGACATGACATCCGCG
>JAEMTW010000046.1 GCA_016462095.1 Thermoleophilia bacterium | reverse complement strand
CTCGGCGTCTTTGCCATGACGGGCCGTGGGCTCGAAGCCGTCGAAGATCCCTCGGCGCTGCTTGGTCGCGACGAGCTCGGTGCCGTCGGCAGCGTCGTGGCCTGCACGATGGAGGGTTCGCGCCCGCTGCTGCTCGAGGTGCAGGCGCTCGTCTCGCCGAGCGAGCTCCCTCAACCACGTCGACTTGCCAACGGCATCGATCGCAATCGGCTCGCGATGCTGCTCGCGGTACTGACGCGCCATGCCAGCCTCGGGCTGGGCTCGGCCGACGTCTTCGCCAACGTGGTTGGTGGCGTCCGGGTCGACGACCCAGCGGTCGATCTTGCCGTCGCGCTCGCCGTCACCAGCGCAGCGCGTGGCGTGCCGACGGGGCCACTTGTGGCGATCGGCGAGATCGGTCTGACGGGCCGGTTGCGCCCGGTCGCGCAGGTCGAACGGCGGCTGAAAGAAGCACAACGCCTCGGGATCGAGCAGGCGATCGTGCCGCCGGGGTCGCCTTCGGTCCCAGGGATCGTGGTGCGTACGGCCGGTTCGATCAGCGAGGCCCTCGCCCTCGCACTCGGTACCACCTAGCGGTTCGGATGTCACAAAGGGGTCAGACCCTTATGTGACATTGGGGCACGGCCGGAGGCCGCCAAATGTCACATAAGGGTCTGACCCCTTTGTGACATCCGAACCGCCTGAGACCTTCAGCTCGCAGGCTGATCAGTAGAACTCCAAGATCGTCGGTCTAGGAGCGCTGCTCGAGACGTCCAGCCAAGCCGCCCATGCCGGCGTCTGCGCAGGCCTTCGCTCCAGCCTGCCAATTTGGCACGCGGTCGTCGGGGCGCTTAATTGGCAAATCGGCTTGCATGACTGCCAGTTGACGAAAGCGACGGAGGTCGGCGGCCGACTCGGCCACGGCCTGTGCGCGCGCAGGCGTCAGCTCGGAGGCATGAGCGATCACGCCCTCGAGATCGCCGTACTGCTGGAGCAATATGGCAGCGGTCTTCTGACCGATGCCGCGCGCACCAGGGATGTTGTCGGAGGGGTCGCCGCGGAGCGCGATCAGGTCGGGCACCTGCTGTGGGGTCAGGCCGTAGCGCTCAACAACGCCCGCCGGGTCGACCAACTCGGTTTCGGACATGCCCGACAGGGGGCGAACAATCGTCGTCTGTGGGGACGCCAGTTGGAACGCGTCACGGTCGTGCGTCAAGACAAGGGCGTGTCCGCGAGCCGTCTCCTCCAGCGCAACGAGCGTGGCACAGACATCGTCGGCTTCCCAGGGGTCAATCCGGATCGCAGGGATCCCGAAGGCGGCTACGAGTGCGGGCAGTGCATCGAGTTGTTCGATGAGGTCGTCGGCAAACGGGTCGCGTTGAGCCTGATACGCAGGCCACAGCTCGTTGCGGTAGGACGGCAGTCGACTGTCGATGGCGACGGCCAGCGCACGCGGCTCGAAAAGATCCCAGGCAGAAACCAACATCGAGATCGTCCCCTGCAGCAGGCCGACAGGACGCCCGTTGCTCCCCGTAATCTTGCCCAGCGCGTGGTAGGCACGATGGGCTAGTGCATCGCCATCGACGATCAAGATCGGCTTAGAATTCGTCACCCGGCTACGATACCTGTCCAATGCTGATCGATCCCCGCCGAAATCCTCGCCTCGCCAGTGCGCTGCGCCTGCTTGCGCCGGGCACCGATCTGCGTCTCGGCATCAATGACATCATCATGGGACACCTCGGCGCGCTGATTGTGATTGCTACGCGCGATGAGATCTCGCCGCTGATCTCGGGTGGCATCGAACTCGACATGCCGTTCTCGTCACAGATGTTGTACGAGCTCGCCAAAATGGACGGCGCGATCGTGCTTGATGCCGAGCTCAAGCACATCATGAGTGCCAACGTGCACCTGATGCCCGATGCGAGCTTGGCGACATCCGAGACAGGTACGCGGCACCGCACGGCAGAGCGCGTCGCGCGCCAGACCGATGCGATCGTCGTGGCGATCTCGCAGGAGCGCGATACCGTCAACATCTACACCGGCGGCTCGCGCTATCAGCTCGATTCGATTACCGACGTGCTGGCGAAGGCGACGCAGGGGCTCTCGACATTGCGCAATCACCGTCAGCAACTCGATCGAGGTGCTGACGATCTGACGATGCACGAGCTGCGAGGCGATGTCACGATCGACGACGTTTTGACGGTTTTGCAGCGCGCCGAGATGGCCGGGCGGATGGTCGGCGAGATTCAACGCAACGTCGACGAACTTGGTTTGGATGGTCGCCTTGTCTCGATGCAGCTCGGCGAGCTCTCCGACGGCGTGCTCGACGAACGGATGGCGACGATTCGCGACTATCGCAACGCGGACGCAACGAGCAGTGATGAAGAGGTACTCAAAAGCGTTGCGAGCCTTGCCTATACGGATTTGGTCGGCGTCCATGCCATTGGGATGGCACTCGGGCATGAGGACAGTTCGGTTGCCAATGGGCCATTGCGGCCGCGGGGTTATCGCGCACTCGCACACATCCCCAATTTGACGGATCTCGAAGCCACCCAAATCGTGGCCGCGTTCCCGACCTTCGACGCCCTCATGCGCGCCACCTTGCGCGAATTGGCAGCCGTCGAAGGGGTCTCGCAGTCGAAGGCCGCCGACGTGCAGCAAGGCCTTCGTCGGCTGCACGACCGGTTGCTCCGGAACGCGAAATAACCTTCCCCATTCGCGAACGAAAACCGTTATCCTTTTGACTCTAGGTCGGAGGGAGCACCGCGTGTTCAAAGTCGGAGATCGGATCGTCTATCCCCAGCACGGCGCTGGCATCATCGATGGCATCGAGCAGCGCACGGTGTTAGGTGAGGAGGTCGAGTACCTCACGATCCGAATCATCGCCGACGACCTCGTGGTCCGGATTCCCGTCAACCGTGTCGACGAGTTGGGGCTCCGCCGCGTGATGGACATGAAGGGCGCGAACGCAGTCCTGGCCGTGCTGGCCGAGGAAATCCCGGCCGATACAGGCTCTTGGAGTCGTCGCTTTCGGATGAACAAGGACAAGATCCGCTCCGGCGACGTCAAGGAGATTGCTGAAGTGATTCGCGATCTTTCGCTGCGAGATTCCGAGCGTCCGCTCTCGTCGGGTGAGCGTCAGCTCTTGTCGCAGGCCATGCGCATCCTCTCGTCCGAGCTCCGCTGGGTGCTCGACAAGGATGAGGAAGCCACGAATCAGCATCTTGACAAGCTCCTCTCCGATCTTGCGACGGCCCGCGCCGAGGCGCGCGCCGCGCGCTCCGTCTAAGCGCTGATGGCTGAGGTGGTGGCCGTCTGGGCGGTCGTGGTCGCGGCCGGCTCGGGTGAGCGCCTTGGGGCAGAGCATCCGAAGGCCTTCGTCGCGTTCGGCGACAATCCACTGGTTGCGGCCTCGGTCTCTGCGCTTGATGACCACCCCGGCATCGACGGCATCGTGCTCGTGGTCCCCGCGGGGTGGGAGGAGCGCGCGACCTTTATGGTCGACGATATTGGTGCCGGTAAGGTGTCGATCGCGATCGCAGGTGGCGCCTCACGTTCCGACTCTGTCGCTCTTGGCGTTGCCGAAGTGCCCACCGACGCGGTACTCATTCTCGTGCACGATGCAGCCCGTCCACTGGTTTCGGCCGAACTGATCGACCGCGTGTTGGCAGGGTTTTATGATGGTGCAGACGGCGTCATTCCCGCGTTGCCGATCGTGGATACCGTCAAGCGTGTCGATGGGGCGGGGCGCGTCGTCGAGACCGTCGAGCGGGCTGATCTATGCACGGTCCAGACGCCGCAGGGGTTTCTCGCGGATGTGCTGAGGCGCGCCTTGGCTGCCCCCGACCGCGCGACCGGTACCGATTGCGCCAGCCTCGTCGAGCGCATTGGCGGCACGGTCGTGACGGTAGAGGGAGATCCGCGGGCGATCAAGATCACGACGCGCGACGACCTACGGCGCGCCGAGGAGCTTCGCGATGCTGACTGATCATCACACGCACCTGCGGCCCGACGACGACCCACTCGACGAAGAGGCATTGTCGATCGAGACGATCGTGCCGCACGTGGCAGCAGCGATGGATCAGGGGCTCGAGGCCGTCGCGATTACCGAGCATGTGTACCGTTTTCGGGCGGCGAAGCCGGCCTGGGCACACGAGTACTGGCAGACCCAGACCGAGTGGGATATCGACGCCTACTGGGAGGCCCTCAGCGAAGCCAAGGCGATCGGCTTTCCGCTGCTGATTGGCATCGAGTGCGACTGGCTACCCGCGGGGCAAGACGTCCTCGTCGAGGCGCTGCGTGGCCGACCATGGGATCTGGTTCTCGGCAGCGTCCACTGGGTCGACGAAGGCGCCGTCGACTACGACCTCTACTCGGCCTTCGACCACATCGATTCGGAGGCACTCTGGCGCGGCTACGTCGATCGCTATACCCGCGCAGCGTTGAGCGGCCAGTTCGATGTCATGACGCATTCGGATCTACCGAAGTCATTTGGCCCGCTGCCTTCCCCGACGACCCTCAACTGGGCCTACGACACGATTGCGGATGCGCTCGCCGAGTCTGGCGTCTGCGTTGAGATCTCGACAGCGGGTCTACGTAAGACCGCCCAAGAGCTGTATCCGTCGCAGGCTCTGCTCGAGCGCTACTTCCAACGAGGCGTGCCGATTGTGCTCTCGTCCGATGCGCACGTCCCTGCGGATATTGGTCGCAACTTCGACCTCGCTGTCCAGGCGGCGCTGGCCGCGGGCTACTCTGAAGTTATGCAGATCAAGGGACGCGATCGTCGGGCGGTACCGATTGGCTGACTTCCGAGTTGGCACAGCGGTCGATGCGCACCGCCTCGTCGCGGGGCGCGCCTTGGTCTTGGGTGGCGTCACGATCGAGCACACGCACGGGCTCGAAGGGCATTCCGATGCGGACGTCGTCTGCCACGTCTTGACGGATGCGCTGCTTGGGGCGACGGGCCTTGGCGATATCGGTCGCATGTTTCCCTCCAACGACGAGTGGGAGGGAGCGGCATCGATTGACCTGCTGCGGCTCGTCTCCGAGCGCATCGCGGCGGACGGCTGGAGCCTCGTCAATGCCGATTGCATGGTCGTCGCGATGCAGCCGCGCCTCGTGCCGCATGTCGATGCGATGCGCGCAGCCTGCGCTGCGGCGATGGGATCGACTGCCGATCGCGTCTCCGTGCGGGCCACGGGTACGGATGGTCTTGGTTTTACCGGCCGTGGTGAGGGCATTGCCGCTCAGGCCGTCGTGCTCGTCGAGCGCTAAGGCGCGTCGACTCAGGCGTCGGCTGCACCCTTCGGGATCGGCGGCAACGTAAAGCCACCCATCTCCTGGAGGCGGTCAATGCGCTCTTGCAGCGGTGGGTGCGTGTCGAACAGGCCCGCCATCGAGGAGCGCATGCCCTTGTTGTCGCGTAGCGGCGACTCGATCCACAGGTGGGCCGTCGCACGATTGACCTTCGCGAGTGGACGCTGATCGGCGGCCAGCTTGTACAGCGCACGGGCTAGGCCCTCCGGGTCCCCTGTCAGCTCGGCTGCCGTGGCGTCGGCGAGATACTCGCGGCGTCGGGAGAGCGTCATTTGGAGCATGGCGGCTCCAATCGGGGCGAGGATGATGGCGACGATCGCAAGGATTGCGCCGAGCGGATTGTTGTCGTTGCTATTGCGGTTGCCGCTAAACACCATCGACCAGAGCAGCATGTCGGCGATCATCGAGATCACACCAACCATCACCGCGGCGAGCGTCATCAGTCGTACGTCTCGATTGCGGATGTGCGCCATCTCGTGAGCCATCACGCCTTCGAGCTCACGCTTATCGAGCAGCTGCAGAATGCCGGTGGTAGCGGCGACGTACGCCTTGTCGGGAGTACGGCCGGCCGCAAAGGCGTTCGGCGCGGGGTCGTCGATGATGTAGATATCGGGCGTCTTCGCGAGGCCAGCGGCGATCGCCGCGTTTTCGACGGTGCGAAACAACTCGGGGGCATCTTCCTTCGCGATCTTGCGGGCACCACTTGCCGACGCCACGATCGAGCCAGCAGCGATGTAGCCGAAGATGCCGTAGCCGACCGCGACCATGCCCATGATCAGGCCGTAGCCCGACCCGAACGCAACATTGATTGCCGCCACGATCACGGCCATCAACACGATGAACAGGACGATCACCAGCAGTGTCCGCATCCGCGCGGATCGGATCTGTTGTTGGAGCGTCATTAGTTGAGATCAACCTTGACGGGCTGGCGGTCCGCATCGTCTTCGAGGCGATAGAACTCGCGGGGCGAGAAGCCAAAGGCGCCTGCGATAAACGAGGTTGGCACGGTCTGTTGCTTGGTGTTGAACTGCTGCACGACTGCGTTGTAATAGCGGCGCGCGGCGGCAACCTTGTCTTCGGTGTCAGCCAGCTCTGTCTGGAGCTGGACGAACGACTCGACTGCGCGCAGCTCGGGGTAGGCCTCAGCGATGGCGAACAACTTGCCGACGGCGGACTGCATGGCGCCGTCTGCATCTGCCTTTTCCGACAGCGACTTGGCGCCGAGTGCCTGGGCACGGGCGTTGCTGACGTTCTCGAAGGTAGCGCTTTCGTGTGTGGCGTAGCCCTTGACGGCCTCGACGAGGTTGGGGATCAGGTCGGCGCGGCGCTTGAGTTGAATATCAATCGAAGATTCGCCTTGGTCCGCTTCGTTGCGGAGACGCACGAGACCGTTGTAGGCGATCACAAGCCAGAGCAGGATCACGACGACGATCACGGCGATCACGATCAGCAGGATGTTCATTGGGTCAGGGTGCCCTTGTGGATTCGGATGGTGATGATGGCGCGCGATGGTATGCGCTTCACCTCATCTTAGCGGCGAGGGGGCGTGTTGTTCGGCGTCAACGGATGTCACAAAGGGGTCAGACCCTTATGTGACATCGTGGTTGCTGGCGCTGCTGTGTTCTAGAGATCAGGTGGATGTCACATAGGGGTCTGACCCCTTTGTGACATCCGTCGACGACGGTTCTAGCGGGGTAGACGAAGGAGCCCGTCGACCTGCTCTGCCAGGCCATCCTTGATCAGGAGCGCGGCGAGTGCTGGATCGAAGCTGCCCAAGGCGAGCGGTGCTTCCCGCAATTGGTCGAGCAGACGGCTGCGTGCCTGTCGGCGCGAGCCTTCGAACGTGCTCTGCTTCCGCAGTGGTTCGTAGCGTTGACCGCGGCTGGGGCAGAGGTCGGCGAGCGGGCAGACGTCGCAGCGGGGAATACGCGCGAGACAGACGGTTGCGCCGAGGTCGAAAAGGCCCTGAGTCAGATCGTGTGCGCGGCCGGGTGGCGGTTCGAGCTCTGTCGCGCCAAGTGATCGTTCGAGGATGCGCAGGATGTTGACGTCGAGCGGAATCACGTCATGGTCGAGGGCGAGCGCGCAGATGGCGGCCGCCGTGTAGGGCCCGACGCCCGGCAAGGCGTGCCAGCCGGCCTGGTCCTGCGGAATGCCGTGCTCGGCGAGGTGGCGGGCTGCCTCGTGAAGCGAGACCGCGCGACGGTTGTAGCCAAGGCCTTGCCAGGCGCTAATCACCTCTGCACGCGAGGCTGCGGCGAGTTCGCCTGCCGTTGGCCAACGCTCGAGCCACGCGGTCCAGGGTTCGATCACGCGATCGACCTGCGTCTGCTGGAGCATCACCTCGCTGACGAGGATCGCGTACGGGTCGCGCGTGTGTCGCCACGGCAACTCGCGTCCGTGCGTCTCGTACCACGCAAGGACACGATCGGCGAGTTGTTCGGGAGTCAGCGACACTCGGGCAGCGTAGTGCGCGCAGGGCTCGGCACGATCCGCGTGCAATTGTGGACTAAGTGGACTAGGATACGGGCTATCGTGACTGACATCGTGAATGTGCATGAAGCAAAGACGCATCTTTCGAAGCTGTTGGCACGCGTCGAAGCGGGCGAAGAGATCATCCTCGCTCGTGGCGGCGCGCCGATCGCGAAGATCGTGCCGATCCCGGTCAAGCGCGAATGGGCGGGGCCAGGCGCGTGGAAGGGCAAGTACGACATCCCGGACGATGCGTTTGAGTGGAGCGAGGCAGAACTCGAGGAGATGTTTAACAACCCGGTCTTTCCTAATCATCCCGATTGGGAAGATTGGGTCCGCGGTCGTGGGCCAAAACCCGAGTAGTCGCATGGGACTCCTGCTTGATACCCACGCGGCTCTGTGGTGGTTGGCAGATGCCACAGCGCTCCCGCGCGAAGCGAAGGCCGCGATCGTCGGTGCTGTCAACGGCGAAGGGGTATTTGTCAGTTCTGTCTCGGTACTCGAGGTTGCCGAGAAATCCGGACGCCGGCAGATGCCGCCCGCGGCAACCTTTGTCGCCGACATGGAGGCGTCGGGGTTTCGTCTGTTGGCCTTTGACACTCAAGACGCGATCGCGGTTGAGGATCTTCCACGCATTCACAGTGACCCTCTCGATCGCGCAATCGCCGCCCAGGCTCAGCGGAGGCAACTCACGCTGATGACGAGTGATCAGCGTCTCGCCCAATATCCAATCGCCATCTACCGCCTCTGACCCCCGATGACTGCCATTCTCCGACCATGACTGTTCGCGTCCGCTACGCACCTGCGCCCACGGGCGATCTGCACGAGGGTGGCGCGATGGTGGCCGTGGCCAACGATCTCTTGCGGCGCCGGCACGGCGGAGCCTTCGTCTTACGGGTCGACGATACGAACGATGAACGCCTCGCCGAGGGCGCAGTCGAGCGGATCTGTCGCGATCTTGCCTGGCTCGGCATCGTGGTTGATGAGGGGCCCGACGATGGCCCGCACGCGCCCTATCGGCAGTCGCAGCGTCTCGACCTACATCTCGCTCTCGCCGAGCAGCTCGTTGCGACGGGGATGGCCGAGCGCCTGCTGGATGGCGCGATCGTATTGCCGGGCGCCACGCAAGATGTCACGATCGACGACTGCAGCCGCGGCCCGATTCGGATTCCTGCCGACGAACTGGACCGCACCGTGCTCGTGCGGTCCGACGGTCGGCCGACGTATCACCTCGCGACCGCGGCCGACGATCACGCGATGGCGATCACTCACGTCGTACGCGGCGAGGATCACATCGTCAACTCGGCGCGTCAGCTGCTCCTCTTCACGGCGATGGGCGTCGAACCGCCGGCCTATGCGCACCTGCCGATCGTGGTGGGGAGCGATGGCGCCAAGCTCTCCGGACGCAGCGGCGCGCTTGGTGTCGAGGTTCTACGTGAGCAGAGTTGGTTGCCTGCCGCCGTCGTCGATTGGCTCGCCCGCTCGGCCTGCCCGCCGATCACGGCACTGCCTGCTGCCCCCGCTGATGTGCTGGCGGAGAGTTTTGACGTGGCGCACCTCGGGCATGGCACGACCCGGCTCGACCCAGCGCTGCTCTCAACACTCGGGCGCGACCATTTGGCTCTGTTGAGCGCATCCGAGCGCATTACACTTGTCGGTGATCGGCTGGCGGCGCAGGGTAGTGCCAATCTGGAACGCGTCATCGAGACGCTCGAGCCTGGGCTCGGCGAGGCCGCCAACGTGCAGGCAGCAGCCGACCTGATCATGGGCATCACGGACACACCAAACCTTCAGAATGTGGGGGAGGGTGAGCGCGCGGCAGCAGTGGCCCTCGTCGCGATGCGCGCGCCGCTACCCGACCTGATCGACAGCGAGGCAGCGGCTGTATTGCTTAGTGAGTTGGGCGTCGGTAAGCGTTCGGTGCGGCGGGTCTTGACGGCGGCCGACCACGGGATCCCGCTAGCGTTCGTGCTCGCGGCACTATCGCGGGACGAGGTAATCACTCGTGCGCAAGCCGTGGTGGATCTGCCATGACGCTGCATCTCTACGACTCCCTTCGCCGCTCGGTCGTTCCGGTCGAGCCCCTGACGCCTGGCCAACTCGGCCTCTATGTCTGCGGCCCGACGGTGTACGGCCCGATCCATGTGGGCAACGCCCGTCCGTTTGTCGTGGCCATGACGCTGGCGCGCCATCTGCGTCGCACGGGCTGGCAGATCAAGGTGGTCTCGAACCTGACGGATATCAACGACAAGATCTATACAGCGGCCGTTGCCGAAGGCATCGAGAGTGAGGTGTTGGCGGCACGCGAATCGGCACGCTACGTCGCCGATACCACGCGACTTGGCCTTGGGCGACCCGATCTCGAGCCGAAGGTGACGGACTCGCTGCCCGAGATCATCGCCATGATCGAGCAGTTGATTGCGGGTGGTCATGCCTACGCTGCCGATGGCGACGTCTACTTCAGCGTTGCCGACTTTCCCAGCTATGGAGCCCTTTCGGGGCAGAAGATCGACGAGATGCAACCTGAGGAGATCACCTCGAAGAAGTCTGCACCACTCGATTTCGCGCTTTGGAAGGCGACCAAGCCTGGCGAGGATGCGGCCTGGGAGTCGCCCTGGGGGTTGGGGCGCCCTGGCTGGCACATCGAGTGCTCGGCGATGGCAATGACGGCGCTGGGTGAGGAGATCGACATCCATGGTGGCGGCATTGACCTCAAGTTTCCGCACCACGAAAACGAGCGAGCCCAGTCGGAGGCGCTGACCGGGCGCGCCTTTTCGCGCATCTGGCTGCACAACGGCATGCTGCGCTTTGGGGGCGACAAGATGTCCAAGTCGCTCGGCAACATCGATCGTCTGGCGGATGCACTCGACCGCGAAGGCCCCGAGACGCTGCTGTCGCTCTTTGCGCGCGCTCAGTACCGCTCGTCCGTTGACTACAGTCCCGACTCGCTCGGGGATGCAC
>JAEMTW010000224.1 GCA_016462095.1 Thermoleophilia bacterium | reverse complement strand
GAGGCAATGACGAGCAGGTACGAGAACGTCAGCGCGAGTGCACTGACGACGAGCACGAGTAGGCCGAGCCAGACGGTCAGGCGACGAAACGGAAAGACGCGGTCGACGAGCCAGTCCATCGCAGGCCGCTACCCCTCGAAGCGGTACCCAACACCGCGCACGGTGTGGATTCGCGTCGGTGTCGCTGGATCGGCCTCGATCTTCTCGCGGAGATGACGCACGTGGACGTCAACGGTGCGCGGCTCGCGGAAGTCGGATGAGCCCCAGACGGCGTCGAGCAACTGGCCGCGGCTATAGACGCGGCCGGGACTCGTCATTAGCGTCGCCAGAATCTCGAATTCGACGTAGGTCAAGTCGGCGGTAGCGCCATCGACCGTGACGACGTGGCTCGCGCGATCTATTACTACGCCGGCGAGCTCGAGGCGTTCCTCAACGACTGGCGCTTCATCACCGCTCGGCATCGTCATTGCCGCTCGGCGCAACACGGCGCGTACGCGCGACCGCAGCTCGCGCATGCCGAAGGGTTTCGTGATGTAGTCATCGGCGCCGAGTTCGAGACCAACGACCTTGTCAACCTCGTCATCGAGCGCGGTCAGCATGATGATCGGCACTGTCGAGGTGGCTCGGATCTCCTTGCAGACGTCGTGCCCTGATCCGTCAGGGAGCATCACGTCGAGCAGGATTGCATCGGGCGAATCGCGCGTGAAGGCGGCAAGGCCCGCAGTGGCCGTTCCCGCCACGATCACGGTGTACCCATCGCGTTCGAGCGCGTGCGTCAGCAACTCCTGCAGCGACTCTTCGTCATCGATGATTAAGACCACAGGCGGATTCTGCACAGGCCAATGCTACCGTCAGCAGGCCTGTGGTAAACCAGCGTGGCAGTGTGCAACGAGTTTCAGGTCCGCGCAGTACCGCCGGACGTGCGCTTCGCATTGCCTTTATCGTCCCGCCGCTGCTGGCGCTGATCATTCTGCTGATTAGTGTTCGTACGCCGGCTGGGCCGTCTGCGACGGTTGCAGTGGCACCGAGTTTTGACGGGCCGCGTGCTGCTGCCTATGCGCGTCAGCTCGCCGATTACGCACCCGACCGGGCACCGGGAACGCTGACCGGGAAGCAGGCTGCCGATCGCGTTGCGGGTTCGCTCAGCGAGGCGAGTGGCGAGACCGTCCAGCGCTCCGTCTTTACTGCTCCAGGTCCTCGCGGTGCTGACGTGACGATGGAGAATATTTGGGTCGTTGAGCAGGGTCCGTCCGACGAGGCGATTGTCGTGCTTGCCAATCGCGACGATGTCTCGCCCGGTCCGGGGCTCAACGACAACGCGACGGGCACAGCCGTGATTGTTGAGTTGGCGCGCGATCTTTCGGGTGTCGAACGCGCCCGCACGTTGGTGCTGGCGTCGACCGACGGTGCCACGGTTGGGCAAGCCGGAAATCAACGCCTACTCGAGGACTTGCGTGCCGCCGGGTTGCGTCCCGTTGCTGTGGTGTCGCTCGAGGCGATTGGGTCGCGAACGGAAGTGCTGCCAATTCGCTTCGCGGGCACGGGCGGTGTGCGCACCCCAGAGCTCCTGCTGCGTGGCCTCGAAGAATCGATCGCGAGCCAGCCAGATGCAGGTGAGGCCAGCCCAGCGAGTCCCGTTGTGCAGCTGCTCGATCTGATTGCGCCCGTCACGCCTGCGGGCGCGCAGGTGCCGTTTCTTAATGCGGGCGTCGCGGCGATTCAGCTTGGCGACGGTGACGGGGGTGTCGGTGTCGCCGCAATCGATGAGGGTCGGCTGGGCGCGGTCGGTGCTGCGGTCGGCACGCTGCTGGTGCGCCTTGATGCCGAGCCGCGACCATCGCCGCCGAGCAGCGTCTACATCGCCGTGTCGGGACGGGTGATTCCGGGCAAGGCTGTTGCGCTACTAGCGATCGCGCTGCTGATCGGGCCGCTCTTTGCCGCCGGACAGGCCTTGCTCGTGGGGCGCCCGTCGCGTGCTGGCTGGAGTGCGGCGTTGATTGTCGCTGCGATTGGTGCGGTGCCCGGGATTGCGACGGTCTTGATCGCACGCGCAACAAACCTCGCGGGCGCCATCGATACGCCGCCGGGGTCTGGTTGGCCACGTGCCGGCGTGGTGGCTGTGGTGCTGGTGATCGTCGCCGGTATCGTCGCGGTCGCGATTGCGACGTATCTGCTGCGCTACCGCTTCCGTGCACCACTGCCGCTGGTCGCTGCTCCTGTGATCGGCCTAAGTGGCGCCGTCTTGCTGCTGGCCGGTAGTCCCGCCTCGGTCTTGATCGCAGTGCCTGCCCTGTGGGTGTGGACGCTGATCACGCGCCCGGGTGGATTGCCTCGCCTCGTCTGGAGCTTCGGCCCCGTGGCGGCCGTTGGTCTCCTGATCTTCTTGGTGCGCGGCGCTGACCTCGCGACGCTGATTGGCGCGGCCGGAACCGGCGCCTTGCCCGCCGCCCTGGTGGTCGGCGGGTCAGTGCTGGTCGGTGCGGGCGTCGTCGGCGCGCTCGCGTCTGACGCGTAGACGACGAGTCCCGGCCTCGATGTCACAAAGGGGTCAGACCCCTTTGTGACATCGTCGTGTCGGAGTGGGGACAGACCCTTCCGCACCGTCCAGAGGCGTTGTGCATCGCGGTTAGTGGATCGCCGGGCTCAGGGTCAGACCCCTAGAGCGGATGCGTCATGTCGACCGGGACGACCCACTCGGCGTACTGCTCTGGGGTGACCCGTTCGAGGATGTCACAAAGGGGTCTGACCCCTTTGTGACATCGTCGTGTCGGAGTGGGGTCAGACCCTTCCGCACCGTCCAGAGGCGTTGTGCATCGCGGTTAGTGGATCGCCGG
>JAEMTW010000223.1 GCA_016462095.1 Thermoleophilia bacterium | reverse complement strand
ATAAAGCCGTCGGCGGTGGCGCCGGCATAGCGCGAGGCCAGCGGGGCAGCCGCGGCGACGTAGATCGGCGGTGGTGCGTCAGGCAGGTCGTAGATCGTCGCGCTGCGCGTCGAGTAGTAGTCGCCCTCGAACGTCACGCGCTCCTCGCTCCAGAGCTGGCGGATCAGCGCGAGCGATTCCTTCAGGCGCTTCAGGCGCTCCGGCCCTTCAGGCCACTCGATGCCGGTCGGCGGCACCTCGTTGAGCGACTCGCCCGAGCCGACGCCAAGGAAGATGCGGCCCGGCGCCAGGCACGTCAGCGTGGCAAAGCCCTGGGCGATCGTGGACGGGTGATGGCGGAAGGTCGGGGTGATGACACTGGTGCCGATGTTCGCGTGGCAGGTACGCTCGATGAGCGCGCCCATCCAGGCGAACGAGAACGGCGAGTGGCCGCCCGTATGACGGAAGGGCTGGAAGTGGTCTGAGATCGCGATTGTGTCCCAGCCCTTCGCATCGGCGTGGATGGCGAAATCCAGCAGCTCCCGCGGCGCAAACTGCTCACTCGATGCCTTGTACCCGATCCGGATCACGCAACTCCCTTCGCGTCACGCAACTCGTGCGGACGTAGACTGACGCTGGATGATAGCCCTGATACCGCTCAAGTCTCTTGATGACGCCAAGTCGCGTCTTGGTGATGTGCTCGATGCCGAGCAGCGTCACGCGCTCGCGTTGCGACTGTTGACGCGCGTCGTCGATGCCTGCCAGGGCGCTGGGCTGACGGTCGCGATTATCTCGTCGGATCCGATGGCGTACATCGCCGCCCGCGAGTTGGGCACAGTCGTTGTCGACGATGGGGGTGAGGATCTGACGGGCAGTGTGCGACGCGGCCTCGCCCTCTACGCTGATGTCGAGACCGTTGTCGTGATTGCTGCAGACCTGCCATACGTCGAGACTGCGGATCTTGAGGCGCTGCTGGCCGCGGCGCAGCCACTCGCCATTGCGCCCTCGGCCGATGGCAAGACGAATGCGGTTGCCGCTACGCCACCGAGTGCCTTTACGCCGGCGTATGGCGACGGGTCTGCTGTCCGGCACGGTGGTACGCCGGTGGTGCGCCCAGGGTTGGCGCGCGACCTCGACACGCCTGCCGATCTATTGGAGTTTGAGGCGACATGCCCGTCACGCTGATTGCCGGTGGTGTGGGTGGTGCCCGTATGGCGTTGGCGCTCCACGAGGCGTTGCCGCCAGGCGAGCTGACGGTGATCGGCAATGTTGGCGACGATTGCGAGCACTGGGGGCTCAGCATCTCGCCCGATCTCGACACGGTTTTGTACACGCTGACGGGCCGCATCGATCCGATCAATGGCTGGGGAGTGGCCGAGGACACGCACAATCTGATGGAGACGGCGATCTCGTTGGGCGAGGAAGACTGGTTTATCCTCGGCGACAAGGATCTGGCACTGCACGTGGCGCGCACCCGGCGCCTGCGGGCTGGGGAAGCACTCTCGGCGATCACCGCTGATGTTGCGACCCGTTGGGGCTGTGCCACGAAGCTCTTGCCCGCGACCAACGATCGACAACGCACGTGGATCGCCACGGACACGGAGGAGCTGCCGTTTCAAGAGTGGCTCGTCCACCGCCGCGCCGCCGACACCGTCACGGGCGTTCGCTTTGAGGGTGTGCCCGAGGCGCAGCCGGCGCCGGGTGTGCTCGAGGCGATTGCCTCGGCCGATCGTATTGTGCTCGCGCCGTCGAATCCGTTCGTCTCGCTCGATCCGATCCTCGCTGTTGATGGGGTGCGGGCTGCGGTCTGCGCCCGTCGGGCCGACACGGTTGCTGTCTCGCCGGTGATCGCCGGGAAGGCCATCAAGGGGCCGATCGTTGGCATGCTCGAGTCGATGGGGCACCGCGCCGATGCGATCGGCGTCGCACGCTATCTCGCGCCACTGGCAGGGACGTACGTGTTGGATGCGCAGGATGCCGACCTTGCTGCCGACCTCGCCGAGCTCCAGATGGCTGCGCTCTGCGTGCCAACGCTGATGGCCGATCCGGCCGTGCGGCAGGGGCTGGCTGCCGCGGTGCTCGCATGATTCGCCTCGTGCCGCTGCCGATTGTCGAGCGGATCCAGCCGGGCGATGATCTCGTCGCGTTGCTCGCGGCCGCGGTTGTGGCGGCAGGCGAGGAGTTGCAGAGCGGCGACGTGCTCGTCGTCGCGCAAAAGCCGATCTCGAAGGCCGAGGGTCGAATCGTCGATCTTGCTGATGTCGAGCCGTCCGCCGAGGCGCTGGCGATCGCTGCCGAGGACGATGGCGATGCGAGGGTCGTTGAGGTGATCTTGCGCGAGTCGGTTGAGGTCGTGCGGCGCCGTGGCTCGTTCATCATCGGCCGCACCGCCCACGGCCACGTCTGTGGCTCGGCCGGTGTCGATCGCTCGAACCAGAACATGCCCGACCAGGTCACGCTGCTGCCGGTCGATCCCGACGAGTCTGCGCAGCGCTTGCACGATGGACTGCATGCGATGACAGGTGCCGTTGTAGCGATCGTGATCAGCGATTCGTTCGGTCGTCCGTTTCGCCGGGGCACGGTTGGCGTGGCGATTGGCGCCGCGGGTTTTGCTCCGGTCGTCGAACACGCGGGCCGTCTCGACGACGCCGGTCGCGAGTTGCACGCCACGCGCGTCCACATGGCCGACCAGCTGGCGAGTGCCGCCGAGTTGGCGCTCGGCCCCTACGGCGGCGTGCCGGCGGTGCTGATCCGCGGCGTCGAGCTCGAGCCTGGCTTTGAGGGCGCGACAGAGGGTGTGATCGACCGAGACAAGGACCTGTTTGCCTGATCGAGTGCTTGGCGGATGTCACAAAAGGGTCAGACCCTTATGTGACATTTCCGCAGGAAGCGGTGCTATTCCGT
>JAEMTW010000222.1:1028-2886 GCA_016462095.1 Thermoleophilia bacterium | reverse complement strand
ATACTCGGTACGCTATTGACCACGGGTGGCGCCCTGTTGATCTCGTTTCCGTTCGCGCTGCTCGGGGCGATCTTTATCGCCGAGCTGGCCCCGAAGCGGCTCGCCGCGATCCTCGACCCGATCGTCACCATCTTGGCCGCAACGCCGTCGGTGATCTACGGCCTGTTCGCGATCCTCGTGCTGGCGCCCCGCATCGAACGCAACCTGATCCCGCAGCAGCAGGCGGAGGATTTGTCCGCCGTTGTGACATTGACCGGCGCCAACGTCCTACTCGGCATCCTCGTGCTAACGCTGATGATCGCGCCACTGATGATCGCGATCTTCGCCGATGCGCTGCGCGCCGTGCCCACCAAGTGGAAAGAGGGCGCGATTGCTCTCGGCTGCGATGAGTGGCGCATGACACGCCGTGTCTCGCTCCAGGCGATCCGCCCTGCGCTCGTGGCCGGGACGACGCTGGCGATGGGGCGTGCTGTCGGCGAAGCGATCGCTTTGTCGATGGCGACCGGCTCGATCGGCTTCATCCCGAATCCGCTGGACGGCTACTTCTTCTTCCTCGAGCCGGTGCGCACGATGGCCTCGTCGATCGTCGACTACTCCGAGGGCTTCGAGTCGCCCGAACTCAAGGCCAACCTGTTCGCCTTCGGCGTGATCCTGCTGATCATGACCGCGACGCTGACGATCGGTGCAAAGCTTGCCTCGCGCGCGGCTGAACGCCGCATGGGAGGCGGTCAGTAATGCCCACTCGCCTCTCGGACCGCGGCGGTGTAGCCGCCGCATATGCGGCCGGCGGCGTGCTCGTGATCGCCGTCACGGTGATCATGGCGTGGCTGGTCTGGCAGGGATTGAGCACCATCTCGTGGGACTTCCTGACTACAGGCCCGGCGCCTGGCTCGCTCGAGCAGGGCGTAGCGGGCGGCATCCTTCCGGCGCTGGTCGGCACGCTGATCGTGATCGTCTTCGGTATGGTCGTGGCGATCCCACTCGGCCTCGGGGTCGCGATCTTCCTGACCGAGTATCGCCAGCCCAACTGGCTCGCCAAAGGGACCGACACTGCGATCGACCTGATCTTCGGCGTGCCCTCCGTGGTGTTCGCACTGTTCGGCCTGGCAATCTTCTCGCAGGGCTGGCTGTCGTGGCTGTCGAACCCCGTCGGCGACGCAGGGATGGCGACCGCCCAGTCGTTCTTCTGCGCCTCACTGATGATGGCGCTGATCGGCCTGCCCCCGGTCGTGCGCTCGAGCCAGGCCGCGATCCTCGGCGTCCCCAACCAGCAGCGCGAGGCGTCCTACGCGCTCGGTAAGGGGCGGCTGACGACCATCCGCCGCATCGTCGTGCCGGGCGCACGGCCGGGCATCGCCACGGGCATCGTCCTCGGCATCGGCCGCATCGCGGGCGACACTGCGATCGTCTGGATCCTGCTCGGCGGGGCTGTCCTGCAATCGCCGCCCGACGGCTGGTTTCTGCCGTGGAACATCGGCGACTTTCTACGCAGTGAGGGCTCGACCCTGACCACGTACATCTTCTTCTCGTCCCCGGCCGGTGAGGGCAACTCGCCGGGCCAGGCCTACGGCGCGGCCTTCGTCCTGATGGTCGTGATCCTCTTCGTCAATATTGCGCTGATCCGGCTGAGTCGGCGCAAGATCGGAAAGCGGTGATAGACACCATGGAGACCCCGAACAACGAGCACGGCGACGAGCGCGCGGCCCGACAGGGCGATCGCGACGATGAGCGCGCGATCCACCAGGAATGGCACCATGCGCTTGACCGCACGGCCGACCTAAAGGCCGCAGGGAACCCCACGGACCCCACGGCCGTTGCAGTCCCAGCCGACAACGCGGCGTCTGCTCAGGCCGCCCCG
>JAEMTW010000222.1:0-1018 GCA_016462095.1 Thermoleophilia bacterium | reverse complement strand
GCGTCCACGGCACCCGCAGCGGCTACGGCCACGGCAGTCGTGGCGGGACACCCCGCGCACGTCGCCGACCCCAGCGACCTCGTACTCGCGATCCGCGGTCTGCGTGTCTCCTTTAGTGGTAACGAGATCCTCCACGGCGTCGACATCGATGCTCCGCGCGGCGGTGTCGTGGCCCTCGTCGGCCCGTCGGGCTGCGGCAAGACGACGTTGCTACGCAGCGTCAATCGCCTAACCGAGCTCGCGCCGACCGCGTCGATCACCGGCGAGGTCCAGCTCGACGGCAGCAACATCTACGACCGTGGCACGGACCTCAACCTCCTGCGCCGCCGGATCGGAATGGTCTTCCAGCAGCCGAACCCCTTCCCCATGACAATTTTTGACAACGTCGCCTTCGCCATGCGCGAGCAGGCAAAGTCGCGCCCCTCGCGCTCCTCGCTTTTGCCGGCGGTGGAGGACGTATTGCGGCGCGCGGGACTCTGGGACGAGGTCAAGGACGACCTCGACCGCAACGCCCTGTCCTTGTCCGGTGGCCAGCAGCAGCGCCTCTGCATCGCGCGCACGCTTGCGGCTAATCCCGAGGTGATCCTGATGGACGAGCCGTGCTCGGCGCTTGATCCGCGCTCTACGGCCCGCATCGAGGAACTGATCGTGCAGTTGGCCGGCTCGCTGACCATCGTAATCGTGACCCACAACCTCGCCCAGGCCAAGCGCATTGGCGACTATGCCGCCTACCTGCTCAACGGCGACGTCATCGAGCAGGGCCTTGCCCAACAGGTGTTCGAGGATCCCACGGAGCAGTCGACGCGCGACTTCGTCTCAGGAATGTTCGGCTAGAGCATTGCGCTGCGTCCTCCCCGCTTTCCTGCTCATCCTCGCCCTCGCGGTGCTAAGCGGCTGCGAGAGTACTTTCGATAAGGCCGAGCGCCTGCGGGCGGAGCAGGGCACGATCGCTGACGTCGTGGCAGTCGACGTCCAGCAGACGGAGGGCATCACCGCCGAAACGCTCGCGATCATCCCC
>JAEMTW010000045.1:2852-11088 GCA_016462095.1 Thermoleophilia bacterium | reverse complement strand
CTTGGTTAGGTGATCCGACTTCCTAAAAGGGTCTGACCCCAATAGGAAGCTGATCAACTAGATCAACGTACGTGAGATGCGCTCGCCCGTCATCACAGCAGGCATGTTCGTGTTGGCGCGCATGATCTGCGGAAACAGGCTGACGTCGCCCACCACGACGCGCGAGAGACCATGCACGCGGCCACGTTCGTCGCAGACCGCGTTGGGGTCGGTACCCATTTTGGCGGTGCCAACCGGGTGGTAGTAGTGGGCAACATTGGCGCGAATCGCGTCGTCGGTTGAGAAGTCCGTGACCGCCTCACCGACGTGCTCGGCGACCGCGGGGTGGTCGAAGATCTCGTTGGCCAGCACGATGCCGTCGCGCAGGACGGCCAGGTCGTGGCCTGCCTCGTCGTGGAGGTAGCGATGATCGATAACCGGGTGCGCCTCCGGATCGGTCGAGGCGATGTCGATCCGGCCCCGGCTCTGTGGCGTCACGCAGGAGACGACGATGCCGACGCGGCCATGGAGCTCGTGCGTCTGATCCGCGGCCAGCACGGGGAAGACGTGCAGGTCGAAGAGTCCGTCGGTTGACTGCGACGAGATCGCCTTACCAAGCGTCTGTTCCTCGGGCAAGAAGCCCGTGGCTCCAGCCGCATCAATATCGGCCTGCAGCGCCTCGCCGATGACACGATCAACGACGACCAACGGTTGATCGTGCAAGTTTGCCCCGACGCCAGGCAGAGCGAGCACCGGCTCGACGCCAACGGCACGCAGGCGTTCAGGATCGCCAATACCCGAGCGCTGCAGGATCAGCGGTGTGCCGTAGACGCCCGCAGCCAAGACGAGCGTGCCAGCCTCGAGCGTGACGGCTTGGCCCTCACGAACCGCGTGCACGGTGACACCCGTCGGGGTCTCCTCAAAACGATCGACAAGCGTACGGTCGAGAATCGTCAAATTGGGCAGGTCTCGCACCGGGTCGAGGTAGGCGAAGGCGGCATTCCAACGCGTACGACCAACGACGTTGATGGACTCGAGACCAAAGCCATCATTGCCATCCAAGTCGCAGAGGTCGGAGATCATCTTCCAACCGAGCGCGCGCGTTGCCTCGAGACAGTGGCGATGGAACGGCACTGCCTCTGCGTCGGTGTAGGTGCGCACGCGCATCGTCTCGACAACGTCTTTGAAGATCGGCGCAACGTCGTCTGCGGTCCAACCGGGCAAGCCCCAGGCGTCGTAGTCGGCGCGATGACCAACTGCTGCGATGGCGCCGTTATGAGCAGAGCAACCACCGATCACACGAGCGCGCTCAAAGCTCCAGCGCCCATCGCCGCCCGTGTAGCCCCAATCGTGCGACAGCGCGAGCGTGGTGGCATCCATCAGATCGACGGGCCAGCCAGGCGTACCGTGAGGGCCGTAGTCGGGACCGGCTTCGACGAGCACAACGTCGCGACCAGCCTCGGCCAGTCGCGCGGCCAGAACGGGACCGGCTGTGCCGCCGCCAACGATCACAAACTCGGCTGCGCGGCTCACGGTGCGAGGTCCTCCCAGACGGTCGTGCCCCACGTAATCGCCAGCACGGTGCAATCGTGCCCGATGGCCGCACCGTGGTAGTGGCGCTCGTCGGCCGGGGCGTCGACGAAGGTGCCCGGTAGCAGTTCGGTCTCGCCGGCTTCGGTTCCGATGCGGCCAACTCCACTGATGATCAGCAGCTTCTGCCCACCGGGATGCGAGTGCCAAAACGTGACTGCGCCATCGGCAAACGAGACGCGGGCGATATCGGGACGCCCAGTCGTTTCAGCATCGCTCAACATCTCGAGGTTGACGGTGCCGGTGAAGCGACCGCCGTAGAGCTCTGTCGTGGTTCCGTCACTGACAATCCGCATTGCGCCTCCCGAGGTTTCCGACAGTGTCGCTGATGCAGCCGGTTCGCGCGATTATTCATCGCAGGCAGCGTGGGCGAATCAGGGTAGCCCCGGGACAGTCTTGACTAGGCTGCAGCCAACGACCTCGCTGGAGGCGCAGCGCATGAAGCAGTATGTCTACGACCAATCTGAGGGCTCCGCCGAGATGCGGAACCTGCTTGGAGGCAAGGGAGCCAACGTCGCAGAGATGCAGCGCATCGGCGTTCCCGTGCCCGATGGTTTTACCGTCACGACGGAGGCCTGCGTCGATGCAATGAAGGCCGAAGGTACCTGGCCTGAAGGGCTCTGGACTGGCGTCCTTGAGCGTCTCGAGGCGCTCGAACAGCGCACCGGCCGACGGCTCGGCGATCCGGAGAAGCCGCTCTTGGTCAGCGTGCGCTCGGGTGCCGTCTTCTCGATGCCGGGCATGATGGACACGATCCTCAACCTGGGCCTCAACGATGTGGCCGTGCGTGGTCTGGCACTCGAGAGCGGCAACCCGCGCTTCGCCTGGGACTCGTACCGTCGCTTTGTGCAGATGTTCGGCGAGGTCGTGCTCGGCGTGCCCTCCGACGATTTCGAACACGCGCTCTCGATGCTCAAGCGCGAACGGAATGTCAAGAACGACACGGACCTGACCGCCGAAGATCTCGAGCAGCTCGTCGGCACGTTCAAGGAGATCACGGCGGCGTTCGCCGGTCCCGACGCGTTTGGCGACGATCCGCGCGAGCAGCTGCGGCTCGCAATTGACGCCATCTTTGCGTCGTGGCAGAACCCGCGCGCAACGGTCTATCGCCGTGCAAACGACATTCCTGATGACCTCGGGACGGCCGTCAACATCATGCAGATGGTGTATGGCAACCTCGGCGACACGTCAGGCACAGGCGTCTGTTTTACCCGCAACCCGGCGACAGGTGTCAAAGAGCTGTACGGCGAGTTCTTGATCAACGCACAGGGCGAGGACGTCGTCGCAGGTATCCGCACGCCACGCCAGCTGCCCGAGCTAGAGAGCGAACTGCCTGAGGCCTACGCCGAGCTGATCGCCACGATGGCGCGCCTCGAGGCGCACTACGGCGACATGCAGGACATCGAATTTACGATCGAGCAGGGCACGCTCTACCTGCTCCAGACCCGCAATGGCAAGCGCACGGCGGCGGCCGGCGTGCGCGTGGCGTGCGACATGGTTGAGGAGGGCGTGATCACCCGCGAGCAGGCCGTGCAGCGGATCGATCCCAAGCAGCTCGACCAGCTGCTCCACCCGACGATCGATCCCGCTGCAGCTCGCGACCTGCTGGCCTCGGGACTCAATGCCTCGCCTGGTGCGGGCGTCGGCGAGATTGTGCTCGATGCGGATACCGCAGAGCGCCGCGGCAAGGCCGGGACGGCCGTCATCCTCGTGCGCTGGGAGACGACGCCCGACGACATCCACGGCGTGATCGTCGCTGAGGGCGTCTTGACGGCCCACGGTGGCATGACCTCACACGCCGCAGTCGTCGCGCGCGGGATGGGTAAGCCCTGTGTAGCGGGCATTGAGGGACTCCAGATCGACGCCCAGAATCGCACGATCACGATTGGTGGCCGCACGCTCAGCGAAGGCGACACAATCACGATGGATGGCACGACGGGCGAAGTCTTCGCCGGAGCGATGCCGCTCGTGCCGCCGCGCTTCGACGAGTACTTCGAGCGTCTGACAGGTTGGGCCGACGAGATCCGCACCCTGCGCGTACGCGCGAATGCCGACACACCCGAGGACGCCGAGCGCGCCCGAGGCTTCGGTGCCGAGGGGATCGGTCTGTGTCGCACCGAGCACATGTTTATGAGCGAGCAGCGGCTCCCAGCCGTGCGTCGCATGATCCTTGCCCGCGATGAGGACGAGCGCCTCGCCGCGCTGGCCGAGCTTGCACCGATGCAGCAAGGCGACTTCGAGGGGATCCTGCGAGCGATGGACGGACTGCCCGTCACGATCCGTCTGCTCGATCCGCCACTGCACGAGTTTCTCCCGTCGCTGCTCGATGCGTCGGTCGACGTCGAACGCATCCGCGAGCACGGCGCGGCGGGCAACCTAAAGGCCGCCGAGGCACTCTTGACCCGCGTCAAAGAATTGACCGAGTCGAACCCGATGCTTGGCACGCGTGGCTGCCGGCTAGGGCTCCTGTTCCCCGAGATCTACGAGATGCAGGCCCGGGCGATTGTGCGTGCGGCGATCGCGGTCAAAGCCGCCGGTGGCGACCCGCGCCCAGAGATCATGATTCCGCTCGTTGGCTTCGCAGAAGAGCTTCGTCGGATGCGCGAGCTGGTCGAAGAAGTGGTGGACGAGGAGTGCCAGGCAGCTGGCGTCGAGTTCCCGATCCAGATCGGCACGATGATCGAGCTGCCACGCGCCGCGTTCGTGGCCGACCAGATCGCCGAGCATGGTGACTTCTTCTCCTTTGGCACCAACGACCTCACCCAGATGGTGCTTGGCCTCTCGCGCGACGATGCTGAAGGCAAGTTCCTCCAGCAGTACCTCGAGGACGGCGTGATTGATGCCAATCCGTTCCAGACCCTCGACGTCGATGGTGTCGGTGCGGTGGTGCGGATGGGCTGCGAGCTCGGACGGAAGACCAAGCCGAACCTCAAGCTCGGCGTCTGTGGCGAGCACGGCGGCGACCCCGCCAGCGTTGGCTTCTTTCATCACGTCGGCGTGGACTACGTCTCCTGCTCGCCCTTCCGCGTTCCGATTGCGCGCCTTGCGGCAGCGCAGGCGGCGCTCGACTCGACCTTCAAGGATCGGTAGCAGCCAGTGACCGTCACGCTCCACGTCGCACTCGACCCGCGCGATCCGGCGCCTGCCGACGTTGCCATCGTGGTCGATTGCATTCGCGCCACGACGACGATCTCCCACGCGCTCGCAACGGGCTACGCCTCGGTGACGTGTGTTGGTGAGGTCGCTGACGCGCATGCGGAGCGTGCCGAGGGCGTGCTGCTCGGTGGCGAACGCCATGGCGTCTTGATCGAAGGCTTCGATCTTGGCAACTCGCCCGCCGAGTATGCAGAGCAGCGGGGAGACCGCCTGGTGCTGACGACCACCAACGGGACACGCGCGATCCTGCAGTCCGTTGACGAGGCGACCACGGTGCTGGTTGGAGCGCTCGTGAACGCGCAGGCGCTGGTCGACGCAGCGCTCGCGGCTGCGCCCGCTGACGGCACGATCGTGGTGCGCTGCGCAGGTGTGCGAGGCGAGGTTGCGCTCGACGATGCCTACGTGGCGGGTGTCCTGATGCAACGTCTCGCGCAAGCGTTGACGGGGTCGATCGCGACCGATGGCGCCCGCACTGCGCTCGCAATCGCTCGAGCCTATCCCGACGCGCTGACGGCTCTCAATGACAGCCAGAGCGCGCGAGATCTCGACGGCACTGGGCACGAGGCAGACATCGCACGTTGCGCGCAGGTCGACCTCCTCGCGTCGGCACCGCGGGTCACCGAGGCGCAGCCGGGCCGCGTCGTCGTTACGCTCTAGTCGACGCTGCTGTCCAGAAACTTCTCGGCGAGGAGCACCTCCGTGCGGGCCTTCTGTCGGCGATGAAGCCAGCGAAGCATCATCACGGCGGCGATCACGACAATCACCGCAAAGACGATTGCGCCACCCACGCCGACCACGTTTTCGACACGCTCGATCGACTCACCAAACGCGTACCCAACCGCCGTCAGCGTGCACGCCCACGTGATCCCACCCAGCATGTTCCAGACGAGGAAAGTTCGCCAACGCATCTGACTCATACCAGCGATCCACGCACCGAAGATCCTCAGGCCAGCCGTCCAGCGTGCCAGCACCACAGCCTTCCCACCATGGAGCGCGAAGAAGCGCTCACCCCAGACGATGCCGGCCTCGACGTGGGTAATGTGGCTGAGTCGATCGACGAGCCGTCGGCCACCGTAGCGGCCGATACAGAAGCCAATGTTGTCGCCAATAATGGCGGCAAGTGAGGCGACGGCAGCGACGACGAATGGATTGAGGATGCCGCGTGAGGCGGTGGCGGCTGCGACCAGCAGGATCGTGCCGCCCGGCAGTGGGACTCCTGCAGTTTCGAGCATCAGTGGGATGAAGATCGTCAGGTAGCCCCAGCTGCGAAGCCATTCTTCAATCAGCCCGTTATCGATCATCAGAGCGTGTCCAGGATCACAGCAATCTCAGGAAAGGCGCGGTGGACAGCCTTCGAGAACTCGCGGAGATACTGGTCGTCAATGCCATCGTCAAGCGTCGCCGCGTAGGCGTCGCGCATCTCCGAGAGTTCCTCGGCTGCCCAGTCGATCTCGTCGGCATAGTCGCCGTAGGACGTTTCGGCCTCATCTGCATCGGCGCCGCGGTAACGCTCGCGGGCTTCACGCATCGCCTGCAGCCGGTCGGCGTGGTCGCTCGCAAAGATGCGCAACTGCTGATCGATCAGGTCTCCGAAGCGCTTGCGGCGAAACATGTCTTGGATGCTACCCGGGCAGAGGCCGTACGCTACCGCCATGCTCGAACTCACAGCGATTCGTGCCGCGATGCCGGCCGTCACCAACAACGTCTATTTCAACACCGGGACGTACGGTCCGTTTCCGCTGGCGGTGCGCGATGCGATGAACGCGCACGTCGAGGGGGTCTGGACGCAGGGTCGTATCGGCGACGATCGCTATGCCGAGCAATCGCAGATCGAAGCGGACACCCGCAGCGCCCTCGGGCGTGTCGTCAACGCGCCGGCGTCCGAGATCGCGCTTGGTCACTGCACCAGCGATGGTCTCAACCTCGTGGTCGGTGGCATCGATTGGCAGCCGGGCGATCAGGTTCTGATCGGCGACTTTGAGCACCCGGGTCTGACGGTGCCGCTGAAGATTATGGGTGAGCGGCGCGGTATCGAGGTGATCATCGTGCCGATCACGTACGCGGACGATCCTGCACAGGCGATCGCTGATGCATTGACGCCGCGCGTCAAATTAGTCGCGCTGTCGCATGTGGTCTGGACGACGGGGCGGATCATGCCGATCCCGCAGATGTCCGAAATCGTGGGCGCGCACGGAGCGGTCTTTCTCGTCGATGCGGCGCAGGGTCCGGGCTGCATCCCGGTGGATGTCCAGACGCTGGGCTGCGATTTCTACACGATTAGTGGTCAGAAGTGGCTGTGCGGACCTTCGGGCACCGGCGGCCTGTGGGTCAATCCGGGCTCGCTCGATCGCATCGCACCTGCCTTCCCCGGTTATCCGACGATGGAGAAGACGCCGCAGGGGCCGCGCATGTGGGGGAGTGCGCGCCGTTTCGAACCCGGCACCGTCACACACACGGCGCTGGTTGGTCTAATAGCCGCGATCGCGTGGCGCGAATCGATTGGTGGCTACACCGCTACCCACGGCGCCGCGATGGAACTCGCTGGCCACCTGCGCGAGCGCCTCGGCGAAGTGTCGAAGGCGATTGTCTCGGACGTCGACGTACCCTCGCCGTTTGTGGCCTTCGAAATCGAGGGGCTTTCCGCTCCAGTCGTCGTGCGCACACTCGAAGACGACGGCATCATCGCCCGCTCGCTGCCAGGCACCGAGCTGACCCGCGTCTCCGTTGGCTGTTGGAACGACCGCTCCGATATCGATCGGCTGATCACGGGGCTCAGCGCGCTCTAGTCTCGACGAACGGCGATCAACTTTGCTTTGGGGTCAGACCCCTAAGCAAAGTTAAGGATCAGATGAGCGACCGTCGGCGGCAGTTAACTTTGCTTAGGGGGCTGACCCCAAAGCAAAGTTGATCGCCGATTAGGCCGGCAGGCCGAGCTCGCCGGCGATCGGCTGGAGGGCGGCGACGACGTTGCGAATGTGGTCGTCGAGTTCGATGCCAAGCAGCTCGGCACCTTCGTAGACGTCGTCGCGATTGACGCCCGCCGCGAACGACGCCGTCTTCAATTTCTTCTTGACGCTCTTCGGCTCGAGACCCTCGAGGCCCGTCGGACGGACCAGTCCGCAGGCGTGGACAAAGCCACTCAACTCATCGCAGGCAAACAGCGTCTTCTCGAGCGATGTCTCCGGCACGACGCCTGTGTGCTGCGCGTGCGCGAGGATTGCGCGACGAAACCAGTCGGGATACCCGCGCTCCTCGAGGATCGCGGAGCCCGCCTGGGGATGCTGCTCGAGCGTGGGGTGAATCTCCCAGTCGAAGTCGTGCAGGAGGGCGACGTTGCCCCACGCCTGCTCGTCTTCGCCACCCGCTTGGGCGTAGGCGCGCACTGAGGCCTCGACCGCGAGCGCGTGGCGACGCAAGGCGTCGGACTGGATGAACTCGCAGACGATGCTCCAGGCAGCGTCGCGGTCGTGGACGAGGTCGGTTTCCATAGGGCGCAAGCGTACCCAACTAC
>JAEMTW010000045.1:0-2842 GCA_016462095.1 Thermoleophilia bacterium | reverse complement strand
CCGAAGGTCTGTAGCAACGGCGTTTAGACTTGCACCTGTGAGTGATTCGCCGAACCGCAATTCGCTTGGCGACCTATTCGTGATCGAAGGCGGCAAGCCGCTCTCGGGTCGCGTCTCGGTCGGCGGCAACAAGAACGGTGCGCTGCCGATCATCGCGGCCTGTCTCTTGACGGACCAGGAGTGCATCGTCGAGAACGTGCCGCGGATCCGCGACACCGAGGTGATGGCCGACCTCGTCAAGTCCGTGGGTGCTGAGGTCGAGTGGATCGAACAGAATACGCTCCGCATCAAGGCCGCCGGCGAGATTGTGCCAGAGATCAATCGTGCCCTCAGCGTCCAGATTCGCGCCTCGATCCTGCTGGCTGGTCCACTCTTGGCTCGCTGCGGCTCGGTGCTTGTGCCGCCGCCCGGTGGTGACGTGATTGGCCGCCGCCGCATCGATACGCACCTCCACGCCTTTGCCGCACTTGGTGCCGAGATCGAGGTTGAGCGCGACTTCATGTTGCGGGCGCCGAACGGACTGATCGGCGACCGTTTCTTCATGGACGAGCCGAGCGTGACCGCGACGGAGAACGCGGTGATGGCCGCCGTCCTCGCCAAGGGCGACACGACGCTGATCAACGCTGCCTGCGAACCACACGTGCAGGACCTCTGCCGCTTCCTCGTGTCGATGGGTGCCGAGATCGATGGGATCGGCTCGAACGTCCTCTGCGTGCACGGCCGCGCCAGTCTCGGTGGCGCGCGCCACCGGATCGGACCCGACCACATCGAGGTGGCGTCCTTCATCGGCCTCGCCGCCGTGACGCGTGGCGAGATTGTGATTGAGGACGTCGAGCCCGACGATCTCCATCCCGTGTTGCACGGTTTTGAGCGACTCGGCGTCCGGATCGAGCTCGATGGTCGTACGTTGACGGTGCCGGACGATCAGGACCTGACGATCCGCGACGACTTCGGCGGGCAGGTGCCCAAGCTCGAGGATGGCCCCTGGCCGCAGTTTCCCGCCGACCTCACCTCAATCGCTGTTGCCGTCGCCACGCAGGCACGCGGCACGATCTTGATCTACGAGAAGATGTTTGAGAACCGCCTCGTCTTTACCGACAAGCTCGTCTCGATGGGTGCACGAATCGTGCTCTGTGATCCGCACCGCGCGATCGTGACGGGCCCTGCGCAACTCGTTGGTGAGCGCGTCGATAGCCCGGACATCCGTGCTGGCATGGCGATGCTGATTGGCGCGCTCTGTGCTGAGGGCCGCACGATCATCGGCAACGTCGGGCAGATCGACCGTGGCTACGAGCGCATCGACGAGCGACTGCGCGGCCTCGGCGCGCAGATCGAGCGCGTGCGCGGCTAGTTACCGACACTTCTGTACGATCCATGTGCACACGAACGCGATCAGGAGAATCACGTGTCGAAGGAAATCATCCGCACCGAGAACGCGCCCGCTCCGCTTGGCGGCGCGCCGTACAACCAGGCGACGAAGTCGGGCAACCTGATTTTCCTCGCCGGCCAGATTCCAATTGACCCCGCGACGGGCGTCCTCGTCGAGGGTGGCATTCAGGAGCAGACGAACATGTGCTTCAACAATGTCGCTGCGATCCTTGAGGCCGCTGGGTCCGATCTGAGCAAGGTGCTGCGCGCGCAGGTCTACATGGCCGATCTCGGCGATTTTGCTGCGATGAATGAGGTCTACGCGGCGCGGATGCCTGAGCCGTTCCCGGCTCGCTCGACGTTCCAGGTCGCGGCTCTGCCCGCGGGCGCGATCGTCGAGATCGAAGTCGTCGCGACGGTGTAGTCATCGACGCGCGCGTAAGCGGGACTGATGCGCGCGCGCTGATTGCTGCCTCTGCTCGCGTCCGCGAGGCGGTGCCGTTGCTAATCGAGGCGGCCGAGCCCGGGCAGCGCGTCGCGCTCGTGGGCGGCGTGGTGCGCGATCTGCTGCGCGGCATGGAGGCTCGAGAGGTCGATGTAGTGGTGGAGGGTGACGGCATTGCCTACGCCAAGAGGCTGGCTGCGCTGACGGGTGCCGACGTGCGCCTCTACCCGGCCTTCGGGACGGCAACGATTGCTTCGCGTCCGCCGGTCGATGTGGCGACGGCACGCAGCGAGACGTATGCAGAGCCTGGTGCGTTGCCGACGGTCGTGGCAGCAACGCTTGAGCAGGACCTCGCGCGTCGCGATCTGACGATCAACGCAATTGCCGCGGTCGTTGCAGGTCCCGATGCGGGCGCCTTGCTCGATCCGTTTGGAGGCGCTGCGGATGTGCAGGCCGGCGTGGTGCGACTGTTGCGTCCCGACGCCTTCGAAGAAGACGCAACGCGGCTGGTACGAGCGGCTCGTTATGTGGTGCGACTTGGCGCCACGGCCGATCCGACGCTGGTCCATGCGGCGAAGGCCGCGTGCCACGGCGGTTTCGTGGCACAAACCGGCCCAACGCGCATGATGGACGCGTTGCGTCTCATCTTCGACGAGTCTGAGCCCGCCACGGTGTTGTCGCTTTTGGCTGAGTGGGGCGTGCTCATGGCGATTGAGCCGGGCCTCGCTGCCGACCTGGAGAAGGTGCAGGCGGCCTCGACATTGCTGGAGGACGAGGCGCGCGATGCCGATCGTGTGGCGCTTGGGCTTGGCCTGATCGCGAGCGGGCTCGATCCGAATAGCCGTCTGTCGTGGTTGACGGAAGGTGGACTCGACCGCAGCACGATCAAGTCCGCGCTCGCTGCTGCCGACGGTGCCACGCTCGCAGCCGCGATTGCGGGGCGGAGCGATGCCGACGTCGATGCAGCCTGCGCACGCGTGCCGGCCGAGGGCGTGATCGCCGCTGGTGGCGACGAGGCCGCTCGTTACC
>JAEMTW010000044.1 GCA_016462095.1 Thermoleophilia bacterium | reverse complement strand
TCGCAGAGACACTTGGTCTGCGTGGTCCCGGCACCGTCCAGTGCTTCCGCGAGGCACCCGATCGCCACGAGATTACCGATGTCAATCCACGCATCGGTGGCGCCTTCCCGCTGCCGCTTGCCGCGGGTGGCGACTATCCCTTCCGGATGCTCGCACTGGCAGCAGGCGAGCCGGTCGAGCCGCGCCTTGGCGCGTACACGCGCGGCGTCACCCTGTCGCGCTTCTACCACCAAGTGCTGTTCAATACCGACAACGTGGCGAGCCTTCCCCAACTCAACCTTGCCGAGCCGAGCGACGCATGAGCGTGATTCGCGGCATTGGGACGTATCTGCCTGAGAAGACCGTCGGTAACGACGAGCTGATTGAGCGGTTTGACTGGGACCGCGAGTTTCTTGAGGTCAAGCTCGGGATCCACCAGCGACACATCGCCGCTGAGGGTGAGGGCGCTTCCGAGATGGGTGTGGCGGCAGCCGAGGATCTCTTCGCGAAGTGCCCCGACCTCAAGCGCGAGGACGTGCAGCTGCTGATTGTCTGCACGCAGAATCCCGATTACGGCCTGCCGCACACGTCGGCTCTGGTTCAGGATCGGCTTGGTCTGCCGACGACCACGGCCTGCTTCGATGTCGGCCTCGGCTGCTCGGGCTTCGTCTACGGACTCTCGATCGTGCATTCGATGCTGGAGACGCTCAACCTGACGAACGCTCTGATTGTCACGTCGGACCCGTACTCGAAGGTGATCGACCCTGCCGATCGCGGTACCTCGCCCCTGTTTGGCGATGGCGCGGCCGCTACGTGGATCTCTCGCTCCGGTGCAGGTGGCCAGATTGGCAGCTTTACCTTTGGTACCGACGGTAGTGGGGCGCGCAACTTGATCGTCGAGCCCGACGCCGATGGTGTGCGCTGCCTCTCGATGAACGGCCGCGCAATCTTTGAGTTTATGCTCGAGCGCATCCCCGGCGACCTCGCGCGTTGCGCCGAGACCAATGAGCTGACGACGGACGAGATCGACCTCTTCTTGCTGCACCAGGCCAGCGCCCACATGCTCGGCTACGTGACGAAGCGGATGAAGCTCGACCCGGCGCGCGTGCCGATCCACATGCAAGACACGGGCAACCTCGTCTCGTCATCGATCCCGTTCTTGATCGCACGCCTCGCCGGTCAGGGCGACGTGGCGGGCAAGACGACGCTGCTCTCGGGCTTCGGTGTCGGCCTCTCGTGGGCCAGCACGGTTGTGCGCTTCGACGCGAATCCGATCGCCTAGAACACGTCCCACATCGGACGCCAACAGGGTGGTACGCTCGCCTTCGCCTTCCAAGGAGAATCGATGAACGGCGTGCAGCTGGAGTTACTGACCTCGCAGGAATTCGTCGCGGCGGCTTTCACCGCAGCGATCATCCCCCTCGGGGCGTGCGAGAGCCACGGCGATCACATGCCGATGGGCACCGATGGGCTCTCGGCGCACGCCTTGGCTGTGCGCATCGCCGAGCAGCTCGAGCACACTGTCGTCCTGCCAGCGAACTACCTCGGCATGAGCGGGCACTACCGGCATCAGCCGATGGCGCTCAGCCTCAGTGCCGACACCCAGACGCGCGTGATCGCCGACGTGCTTGAATCGCTGCACCACTGGGGTATCCACCGCGTGCTGCTCCTCAACGGGCACGACGGCAACATCCCGCCGATCGAAATTGCCGCGCGCAACACGAAGATCGCGCACCCGGAGATGAGCATCGCGACGATGGACTGGTGGGTCGTCACGAACCAGCGCATCCCCGCCGGCACGTTCGACGTGTGGGAGGGCTGGGGACACGCCGGCGAGGCGGAGACGTCGCTCGGCATCGCGCTCTTTCCCGACCTCATGCAGATGGAGCACGCCCGCGGCCAGGTGCCGACGACCGATCCTTCGGTGCGAGAGTTCTGGCTCTTCGAGGAGCTCACGTCGTACGGTGCCTCTGGCGCCCCGAGCCACGCTACCGTGGCGAAGGGCGAGGCGATCGTCAACACCGTCGTCGACTACATGGTTCCGTACATGCGACGCTTCGAGGACCACGGCCTCTCCTACAACCCGCAGGACGAGCCGCCCGTCCAGTCCTAGTTAGACGCCGGCGGCCTTGGCTTTGACCAGCGCCGTGATCGTCGCGTTGATCGGGGCGACCAGCCCCACACTGCGTGCAGCCGGATCGATCGCGCCATTGATGACGTCGATCTCGCAGCGACGACCAGCCATCAGGTCGAGCAGCATCGACGGTCGCGCGTCGGGGATCTTTCCCCCGAAGGCGTAGGCGTAGGCGACCGGATCGTCGAAGTCGAGCCGAATGCCCTTCGCGACCGCGACGTCGTACACCTCACGGGCACACCCCGCTGCGACGCTCCATGCCTCGGCGTCCGCCATCACCTCGCCAATGCGCCAGCCGAGCACGGAGCAGGTGCCACTAAATGTCGCGTTGCAGAGCAGCTTCTCCCAGACCAGCTGGTTGACATCGTCGTAGACGCTGACGCGGAAGCCCGCCCCTTCCCAGACCTCTGCCACTGCGCGAATGCGATCGGTCGCTGGACTGTTGCGCTCACCGAGGCGCACAAGTTCCATGCCGTTGTGGTGCGCGTGCCCCGGCCCGACCATCGAGGCGCCGAAGCCACCGACCACACCGATTACGACGCGCTCATCGCCGAGGATGGCAGCCATGCGATCGGGGCTACCGAGCCCGTTCTGAATCGGCAGGACCACCGTCGTCTCGCCAACGAGAGGACGGATCGACTCCGCGGCCGCCTCAATGTCGAAGGCTTTCGTCGCGACGATGACGAGCTCGCACTCGCCGACCTCGCGCGGATCGGTCGTGGCCTGGATGAGCACGGTGCGATCGCCGCTCGCGCCTTCGAGGCGCAGACCGTTCGCCTGGATTGCCGCGATGTGGTCGGCCCAGCTGTCGATCGCCCAGACCTCATTACCGGCGTCGGCGAGCAACGCCGCATAGACAGAACCCATGGCACCTGTACCGACAACCGCGATCTTCACGGTGGCAGTCTAGAGGGGTGTGGACACGACAGCTTGGAGGCTGGCCGCCCGTCAGGCTGCCGCACCGCGACCAGCTATCCCGCGTAGATGCGTTCGGTTGCGGCGGCAATCGCATCCCACGAGAACGGCCCGTCTGCTGCGGCACGACTGGCGGCGGCCATCGCCTCGCGCCGCGCAGGGTCGCGCAACACCTCGATCAGGGCGGCCGCGAGTGCAGCTGGATCCTCGGGTGGCACGACGAGTCCGGCGCCATGCTGCTCGATCACCTCGGCAAAACCACCAACGCGCGTTGCAACGAGCGGCCGTCCAAGCGCGAGCGCCGCGAACAGCACTCCTGATTGGTCGATTCGTCGGTACGGCAGCACGACCACGTCGGCACGCAGCATGGCGCCGACGAACTCTTCGGTTGGTGTGAAGCGCAGGTCGGCGATGACACCGCTGCCTTCGCCCGCCATGCGCTCGAGTCGGGCGGCACCGTCGGGGTCGCCAAGCACGCGGCCGGCGACGAGCAGTTGCGCGTTGGGAATCGCTGTACGTACCATCGGCCACGCATCGAGCAGGATCTCCAGGCCCTTATAGGGGCGAAGGAGGCCAAGCATCACCACGAGCGGCACACCATCGGGGACCGCGGGTGCCACTGGCTCGACCGCGCGATAGGCCGTCAAGGCGCCATGCGGCACGACGTGCACATTGGCCGAATCCACGCCAAGCGCGTTGACGAGCGCGTCGCGACCGTGCCCTGAGTGGACGATCACACGACCAAAGGCCCGCGCGTTCTTGGTGGCGCGCCGCAACCGTTTGGCGCTGGGGTTGTTAGGCAGGGCATCGTGCGCGGTGTAGGTGACGGGAATCCCGAGGAGAGCCTCGATCGCTCGCCAATACGCCCGATCTACAGCGCCGAGTGGCAGCCACTGGACGTGTACCGCAGCGGGGCGCGTGCGCATCAACGCTGGCGTGAGGCCGAGCAGATCGAGGGGGTGCTCGAGCCCGCGAGCAAGCTTGCGGGCACCGTCTGGGAGACGGTCCGCGACGCGGTAGAAGGCGTGGCGGACCTGGACGCCAGCGGGAGCAGGTGGCTGTGCGACCCGTGGAGCGCTGGTGATCAGCGTCACGTCGTTGCCTCGCGCAACCAAGGCCGCGGCTAGCGCGTCGTCGTAAGGACGCGTCTCGCCGCGTGGATCGATGAGCACAACCCTCATCGTCTGGCTTTCAGCGCAGCTCGCATGCCCCGATCCTACCGGCGACCCCCACGCCGAGGGTTCGCGTACCATGAGTATTGTGGTGGATTCGCACGGAACCGAGTCGGAGATTGATCTCCGCAGCTATCTCGATCGCATTCTCGCCCGCTGGTGGGTCGTCGCGATCTTCATTGCGCTCGCCATCATCGGGTCGTTCACGATCCAACGCACGCAGAGCAAGAACCTGACACGCGGCGTCGCGACGGTCTACCTCGGACAGCCCGTCACGCCGAACGGTTCGCTCGTGCCAAACCCGTTGTCGTCTAACCCGCTCTACGCCAACGCGCTCGCGCGTCAAGCTGCGTATCAGGAACCTGCAAGCAAGGCCGCTGGGCTTGCCGCTGATGCCCTGACAGGCCATGTCTCCGTCGAGCTGATCACGACCGCCGTCGGCGTCAAGGGCACGGCTGTCCCACTCGCCCAGGTGATTGTGCAAGGCCCCTTCACTGCCGCACAGTCTGCTGCTGCCGCCAACGCTCTCGCCGAGGCAATCGTCGCGAAATCCAATACCTACACGGATGCCAAGCAGGCCGCGGTTATCGCCGCACGCGATCGCCTCAGCGCCCGCATCGATGCACTCGCCGCTGCTGGCGCCGAGACGCAGGCCCGCCTCGATGTGCTGGAGCAGGCTGCGCTTAGCCCGGCCGAGCGCAGTTCGCTCACCACGCCGCTGCTCGCGATGCTGCAGTACGACTCGAACACGGAGGCTCTGCTGTCCGAGCAACTCCCAGGCCTCGAGGCTCAGGTCGACTACATCGCGACCGTCGAGTCGGGCAGCGTCATCACGCCAGCTCGCGGTTCCAAGGTCGCGCCAACGTCGAAGCAGTTCTCGCTCTTCATCGCCGTGGTGCTCGGATTCCTCGTCGGCATCCTCGCTGCGATCCTCTCGACCGTCTTCTGGCCCGTGCGCAATCCACTCGAAACGGAGGCGACGGCTACCCCGTAGGGGTACCATCACTCGTATGCCAACAACTGTCGTCACCGGTGGAGCAGGGTTTCTCGGATCGCACCTCTGTGAGCGACTGCTTGCAGCGGGCCACAAGGTCTGGTGTCTCGACAACCTCGACACGGGGTCGTTGACGAATATCGCGCATCTGCGCGACGACAACTTTACGTTTGTCCAGCACGATGTCACGACGCACATCGAGATTCCGGGCGACGTTGATTTCGTGTTCCACTTCGCATCGCCAGCCAGCCCGATCGACTACCTGCGCCTGCCCCTGCAGACCTTGAAGGTCGGCTCGTACGGCACGCACAATGCGCTCGGCCTCGCGAAGGCCAAGCGTGCTCGCTTTTTGACGGCCTCGACCAGTGAGGTGTACGGCGACCCGCTGATTCACCCGCAGCCCGAGTCGTACTGGGGCAACGTCAACCCGATCGGTCCTCGTGGTGTCTACGACGAGGCCAAGCGTTACGCCGAGGCGATGACGATGGCGTATCACCGCCAGCAGGGCGTCGACACGGCGATCGTGCGTATTTTCAATACGTACGGCCCGCGCATGCGCGCGTTCGATGGCCGCGCGATTCCCACCTTTGTCCGTCAGGCGCTTGAGAACAAGCCAATCACCGTCTTCGGCACGGGCGCTCAGACGCGCTCGTTTTGTTATGTCGACGATCTGATCACCGGCATCATCGCACTCGCCTTCTCGACCGAGCACGAGCCCGTCAACATCGGTAACCCCGAGGAGTTCACGCTGCTCGAACTGGCCGAAATGGTCGTCGAGTTGACCGGCTCGACCAGCGAGATCGTGTTTGAGGCGTTGCCAGTCAACGATCCTCAGCAGCGGCGCCCCGACATCACGCGTGCCACGGAACTCTTGGGTTGGGGACCGACCGTGCAGTTGCGCGAAGGCCTCACGCGCCTGCTCGACCAGTCGAGCCGCGCCGAGTTGACCGGCCGCATCGTCGGCGCATAGCCAAACCCGCTCTGCTCCCTCCCGACGCGTCTCTGACACGGATTGTTGCTGCATCGTGGGGCAGGAAGACTGCCTGCCGCGCTGTAGACTCTTAATCGTGGCTGCACCTGTCTCGCCCGAATCTGGTGGCTCGCCCCTGAGCGCCAGTCCAACGCCTCCTCGTGAGGTTCGTGACCCACGCTCGCAGACGGGTGTTTCGACGCGACGTCTGCGCTATCTCGTTGGTCGCACGCTCGAAGTCGCGGTGTTGCTGGCAATCGATGTTGCTGGCCTCTCCGCTGCCATCTACTCGGGCCTCGCCCTCCGCGAATTCCTCAATCAGCGTCCAATCGATTCGACAATGCTCTGGTCGGCCGAGCGCGAGTGGCTGCCGTTCGTCTTGCTCGTCACCGTCCTGATCTTCGCGCGTAATCGTCTCTATCGTCCGCGCGAGACGCGTCCTGGCGGTGCGCAGATCGTTGCGGGCCTGTTCGTTGCCGTCGTCGTGATCGCTGTCTTCTCGATCACAACGGATAACGAACGCTTCACGACGTACCTGATCTTTCCGTACACGTTTGTCGCCTCAGCAATCCTGATTCCCTTCATGCGGGGTCTCTTTACGACGCTGACGGATGCGGCCGCGCGACTGATTGGCGTGGAGCGCCGCGTGCTCGTCGTTGGTGAGGCCTCCGCGACCCGCAGCGTCGAGGCCGCACTCCGCGATGCCGCCCCGGGTGCAGGTCTGCGTACCGTTGCCCACATCGACGACGTCGACCACCTAGCCGACGCCATCGCCGAGCACCATCCGCACGACGTCGTGCTAGCCCGACCACCGGACGACGAGACGATGCTGATCGCGCTTGAGGCCTGTCGCGAGCGACGTATTCGCCTACGTGTCGTGCCGACCGCCGCGGGTCTGCTCGCCCACCATGCCGACTATGTCCCTGGCCTGGCTGTGCCGCTGTTCGACATCGTGCCACCAACAATCCAAGGCGTCGACTGGTTCGTCAAGCGCGCGTTCGACCTGCTTATCTCGGCCAGTCTTTTGGTCTTGCTCAGTCCGATCCTGCTGATTTCGATCCTGATGATCCGCCTCACCTCGCCCGGCCCGATCTTCTTCCGCGACCAGCGCGTTGGCCTCGGTGAGCAGACTTTCGCAATGCTCAAGCTGCGCAGTATGACGTCGAATGCCGAGCAGGAGCAGGCCGAGCTCGAAGATCGGAATGAGGCCGATGGTGCGCTCTTCAAGATCCGTAACGATCCGCGCATCACACCGGTTGGCCGCGTGCTGCGTCGCTTCTCGATCGACGAACTGCCCCAGCTGTTGAATGTCTTGAACGGCCAGATGAGCCTCGTCGGCCCACGCCCACTCCCCATGCGCGATTACCAGCTGCTCGAGCCATGGCATCGCCGGCGCTACAGCGTGCTGCCGGGCATCACTGGTCTCTGGCAGGTCTCCGGCCGCTCGAACCTCGGCTTCGACTCGCTCGTCCGGCTCGACTTCTTTTATCTCGAGTCGTGGTCGATCTGGATGGACATCGCGATTATCGCTCGCACACCGCTCGCGATCCTTCGCGGCCGCGGCGCGTACTAGCGCGGCCGGAACGCGCTAGATGCGGCGTAGCGCAACGGCGCCGTTATGGCCACCGAGGCCGATCGAGCACGAGATTGCGACGTCGAGGTTTGGCAACTCGCGCGCACCCTCGGGCACGTAATCGAGGTCGCAGTCCGGGTCGGGCTCAACAAGGTTGATCGTTGGCGGCACGATGCGATGGTGGAGCGCGAGCGCCGTCACGGCCGTCTCGAAGGCGCCAGCGGCACCCATCTGATGGCCCGTCATCGACTTGGTCGACGAGACGGCAAGCGAATCGGCATGTGCGCCAAAGATGTTGCGAATCGTCGCCGTTTCGAGGCGATCGTTAGCCTGCGTGCCCGTCCCGTGCGGATTGATGTAGCCAACCTCGCTTGGGCTGAGGTCGCCGCGACGCAGCACCGACTGGAACATACGGTCGATGCCGACGCCGTCTTCGCGTGGTGCAGCGATATGGAATGCATCGTTGGTCGACGACCACGACACGATCTCGGCGATGATCGTCGCGCCGCGCGCACGAGCGTCTTCTTCGCGCTCGAGCACCATCACCGTGGCGCCCTCACCGAGCACGAAGCCGGCGCGTGTCAGGTCGAACGGCCGCGAGGCGGTTGCCAGTGGCTGGCCGTCAAGCGGCGTGCCGAGCACCTTCATATTGCAGAAGCCACCCATGATGAACTCGTTGATCAACGTGTCGACGCCCCCTGCAAGGCAGAGGTCGACGTCGCCATGGCGGACGAGGTCCGAGGCGACACCAACGGCGTGGGCGCCGGTCGCGCAGGCGGAGGTGACAGAGAAGTTGGGGCCGATTACACCAAGGTCGTGGGCCACCTGGAAGCCGGGCGTGTCAACCAGCATCGAGCCGAGCACGTGCGGTCCAATCCGGCCGGGCCCCTTCTCGAACATCGTCTGCATGCCGGCCTCGATCGTGCTGGCACCGCCGAAGGCCGAGCCGATAATCACACCAACGCGCTCAGGATCGTCGACCGCGGCACCACTCATTGCCCAGGCCTGGCGGGCAGCCGCGATCGCGGCAACGCTACAACGGTCGAGCTTGCGCGCCTCGCGCTTCTCGACCACAGACTCGGGATCGAAGCCCTTCATCTCACAGGCAATCTGGACGTCGATGCGCGCCGGATCAAAATTCGTGATCGGACCAACCCCAGAGGTGCCAGCGAGGAGCGTCGCCCACGACGTCGCGGTATCGAGACCGACCGGCGAGAGAATGCCGATGCCGGTGATGACAACCCGTGGAGTTCCTGCCTCTGCCATAGGGTGATGCTAGCGTCTGGGGCATGGATACTGCCGCACGAGATCGCCTCTTCCAGCTCCTCAACGCGCATGGCCCGTCTGGGCGCGAGCGCGAGGCAGCCGACCTGTGGGCCAGCATGGCCGCAGAGTTTTCAACCGTCGAGCGCGATCAGCTCGGCAATGCGCTAGCGAGCGTTGGTCCAGACGACGCTCCGACCGTGTTGCTGCTCGGCCACATCGATCAGATCGGCGTCATCGTCACGCACATTGAGGACGAGGGTGTCTTGCGTATTCGTGGCCTCGGTGGCTGGGATCCACGCGTGCTGGTCGGCCAGCCCGTCAGCGTCCGCACCAGTAACGGCGACATTCCTGGGGTCATTGGCAGCGTGCCCATCCACCTACAGAAGGGCGATGAGCGCACGTCGGGCACGCAGATGAAAGATCTCTGGATCGACATCGGTGCAACCGATGGCGAGCATGCTCGGAGCCTTGTTCGTGTTGGCGACGACGCGATCGTCGGCTCGGCGCCGATCATGCTGGCAGGCACGCGTCTAACGTCCCGCGCACTCGACGACCGCGTTGGCGCGTGGGCGGCTCTCGAGGCGCTCCGCCGCATAGCGGCCGGCTCGCCCAAGGTGCGCGTCGTGGCAACCGGCTGTGTCCTCGAAGAGACGCTTGGCGATGGTGCGCGCCTCGTCACCGATCGCGTGGCACCCGCCGTCGCAATCGTCATCGACGTCACGCACGCGGCCGACGTGCCGATGATCAACAAGGGCGATACGGGCCCGCAGGCGCTCGGCAAGGGCCCCGTGGTCACCCGCGGTCTCGGCCTCGACGAGGGCGTCGTTGCGGCGCTCGAAGCAGCCGCCAAGGCCAACAGCATCGTGTACGGAATGGAGGCAATGCCGGGCGGCTCGACGCATACCGACGTCGACAACGCCCTGCACGCCGTCCGCAGTCTACGCGCCGCACTGATTGGCATTCCGCTGCGTCACATGCACTCCCCAGCCGAGGTCTGCGACCTCAACGACCTCGAAGGAACCGCCGCACTGCTGGCCGCGTACTGCCTCGCCGCCACCCCAGAAAGTCTTGCCTGATGCGCCGTGTCGCACTCGGACTGATCGCGAGCGTCGCTCTGCTCAGCGCTGGCTGCAGCCTTGGTGGGGAGAGTGCCACCACATCGACGGTCGAGGAGCCTCCCGCTGCGACGGCAGCAGCACCAACCCTCACGTATGGGAAAGACGGCTGTGACCACCAGGCTCCGCCGGCCTCCGAAACGACCCGCACGATCTATACCGAGGCACCGCCTACGCCACTCAAGGGCACGGGCCCGTGGACGATCACGATGGTCACCTCGTGCGGCTCGATCGTGATGGACGTCGATACGAAGATCGGTGGCGACGCCTCTGCCTCGTTTGCTGCACTCGTCCGCTCGGGCTATTACGACGGCCTGACCTTCCATCGTGTCGTGCCGAACTTTGTCATCCAGGGAGGAGATCCTGCTGGCACGGGCGCCGGTGGACCGGGCTACACGGTCCAGACCCCGCCGCCGAGCGACTATGCCTATCGCAATGGCGACGTCGCGATGGCCAAGGCGGGTAACGAGCCGGACGGTACGGCTGGCTCGCAGTTCTTCATCGTCTCAACCGAAGCTGGCGCTGCCGCCCTCGAGCCGCTCTACGCGGTCGTCGGCCACGTCCTCGATGCCTCATCGACGGAGACGCTGCAGAAGATCAACAGACTCGGCATTGCCGATGGTCCTCCCGTCGAACCGGTCTACATTTGGACCGCACGACTTGCAGAAGCAAAGTAGGATCCGGGTATGACAGAAAATCCTTTTGGTTTTGGTGGCGGCATGTTCGATCCGGAAGAGCTGCAGAATGCGATGCGACAGATGGCCGAGCAGGCTCAAGAGAGCCAGAGCGTCGCCTTTGCCGACAACGCCATCCACCTCGCCGTCCAGATGACGACTGCCGCGATCGCGCAGGTCACCCCTTCCGGCACCGCCGAGGAGCAAGCCGCACAACTCCGTGCCGCCATCACCGTGATCTACCCCGAGTGCGTCTCGCTCGTGCGCGAAGCGCGCCAGGGCCTCAAGTAGCGCTGGCGGATGTCACAAAGGGGTCAGACCCTTATGTGACATGACCGCGCTTCTTGCTCCACTAGACAGCTGCCACATGTCACAAAGGGGTCAGACCCTTATGTGACATGACCGCGCTTCTTGCTCCACTA
>JAEMTW010000002.1:36110-38061 GCA_016462095.1 Thermoleophilia bacterium | reverse complement strand
CGCGCGCTATTGTCTTGGGGCGCAATGCATCGATCACCTTCAACTACCCCTTATGTCTCGCATCCGTCGACCCCGGCCTCGCGCCGCGTCCGTCTCGGCTCCATTCTCGTCGGAGCCACGCGTCAGCGTGCTCGAGCAGGGTGGCATGCGCTGGATCCAGCTGGAGTCGCCCGGGCCCGCTGAGATCGCCTGGCTGGAGACTGAGTTCTCCTTCCACGAGCTTGATATCGAAGACGTTCGCTCGCGACGACAGCGGCCGAAGGTCGACGACTACCCCGACTACGTCTTTGTCGTCCTCCACTTTCCCTGGTACGACAAGTCCTCTGGACGACTGTTCTCGGCCGAGGTCAATGCCTTCATTGGCAAGGACTTTCTGATCACGATTCCGAACGTGCCGCTGAAGCCGGTGCGCAACGTGTTTCGTCGCCTCGAAGCAAACCCAGAGGAGTGCGCGGAGTGGTTCGCCAAGGGCTCCGGCTTCCTTTTCTACGAGGTGCTTGACGCGCTCTACGGCTACTGCTTCCCGATTCTCGATCAGATTGGGCGCAAGCTCGAAGAGATCGAGGACCACATGTTCGAGCGCGATCCGGACGAGTCAATCGTGCGCCAGATCTCGAATGCCAAGCAGGAGATCATCTCGTACCGCAAGATCACCAAGCCGCAGCGTCCCGTGCTGCGCCAACTCGAGCGAGCGGGCGAGCGGTTCTTGGCGAGCGAAGATCTTGACATCTACTACGACGACCTGATCGACTCTGCCGAGCGCATCTGGGACCTGCTCGAGAACTACAAGGAAGTCGTCGAGGCGCTCGAAGGAACGAATGAGACGGCAATCTCACACCGTCAGAACCGCATCCTGCAGGTCCTCACCGTCCTGACCGTTGTCTTCTTGCCGATCACGTTCGTGACGAACCTGTTTGGCATGAACGTGCCCGTGCCGTTCGCGAACACGGAAGTGGCGTTCATCGCGATCCTCGTCGCCTTGATGGTGACGGTCGTCTCGCTGCTGGGCCTCGCCCGCTGGCTACGCTGGCTCTAGCGCGAGCGGATTGAGGTCTGGGCGGCCTGCTCTGCGAGCCGAGTGACGGCGAGCTCGCCTGCCTGGGGACCGTACTTCTCGTAGGCGGCACCGAAGCGCGCGCGCGCAGCCGTGGCGAGGTCGCTGGTGTAGCCCAGCTCGCTCTCGATCTCACCGATCAGGCGCAGATCCTTGACGCACAGTGCCAGCGTGAACGACTCGTCGTCATCGTCGGCCAAGATGTTCGGAAGGTCGTGTCCCGCGACCCACGAGTCGCCGGCGCTTTCGCGAACGAGCGTTCCGAACGTGTCGGGATCGATCCCGCAGCGCGTGGCGAGGGACAGCGCGTCGGACAGCGCTGTGACGTGGATGAACCAGAGCATGTTGGTCAGCAACTTTGCTGCCGTGCCCGTGGAGGTTGGGCCCATGTGATGGATGCTCGCGGAGATCGCCTCAAGTGCCGGACGTGCGGCCGATAGCGCCTCGTCGGTTGCTCCACACATGATCACCAGCGTGCCGTCGGCAGCACCGTCGGCTGCGCCGGTGACGGGCGCGTCAACACAGAGAATCCCGCGCTCGGTGGCCGCGGCATCGAGGGCCATGGCGTTGGCGAGGTTAACGGTTGAGAGATTGACGAGCACCGAGCCTGGCTGCATGCGGCTGAGCAGGCCATGTTCACCGAAGCAGACGGCTTCGACCTCCGGCGGGCCGGGAACGGACATCATCACAACGGGCTCGGAGATCGGGCCAGGTGTTCCTGCCGTGGCGCCATCGGCGACCAGCGCGGCGACGCGCTCGGGACTGAGATCGTCAACCGTGACGTCAAAGCCGTTCTTGAGCAAATTACGAACCATGCCGGCACCCATGGAGCCGAGGCCAACGAAGCGTGTGGAGGAAGTCATAACCGCAGCCTAGGCTGGTGGGCCGCTTCGTGCA
>JAEMTW010000002.1:25843-36010 GCA_016462095.1 Thermoleophilia bacterium | reverse complement strand
GTGGATCAGCTTCCTAATGGGGTCAGACCCTTTTAGGAAGTCAGTGGCCGCCTCGCCGCTCGGCTAGTGGATCCGACTTCCTAAAAGGGTCTGACCCCAAAGGGCTACTTGTCGGCGTCGAGCGAGAGGACGCTGAGGAAGGCCTCTTGGGGGACCTCCACCGCGCCGACGTACTTCATGCGGTTTTTCTTGCCCTTCTTCTGCTTCTCCAGCAACTTGCGCTTACGCGAAATGTCGCCGCCGTAGCACTTCGCCAGCACGTCCTTGCGCTTGGCCTTGATCGTCTCGCGCGCGATCACGCGCGAGCCGATTGCAGCCTGGATCGGCACGTCGAAGAATTGGCGCGGAATGATTCCACGCAGCCGTTCGACGAGGGCGCGGCCGGTCTCGTAGGCCTTGTCGCGATGGACGATGATGCTGAGTGCATCGACTGGCTCGCCGTTGAGCAGAATGTCGACCTTCGACAGCTTTGAATCGCGGTAGCCGATCATCTCGTAGTCAAATGAGGCGTAGCCCTTCGTGCGGCTCTTCAACTGGTCGTAGAAGTCAAGCACGATCTCGGCGAGCGGCAGCGCGTAGACGAGCGCGACGCGAGTCTCCGAGAGATAGTCCATCTTCTCGAACTCGCCACGCCGGTCTTGGCAGAGCTCCATGATCGTGCCGACGAACTCTTTCGGAACGATCACGGACGAGCGCACGAAGGGCTCCTCGACGTGCTCGATGATGTTCGGGTTCGGCATATCCGACGGGTTGCGGACCTCGACGCGATCGCCCGCCGTCGTCAGCACGTCGTAGAGCACGTTCGGAGTTGTCGCGATCAGATCGAGATCCCATTCGCGTTCTAGACGCTCCCGCACCACATCCATGTGCAGTAGTCCGAGAAAGCCACAGCGATAGCCGAAGCCCAGCGCCTGCGAATTCTCTGGTTCGTAGACCAGCGAGGCGTCGTTCAGACGAAGTTTCGCAAGGGCGTCCCGAAGGTCTGCGTACTGTTCGCCGTCGGTGGGGAACAAGCCGGCAAAGACCATCGGCTTGACGTCGATATAGCCATCGAGCGGGACCGTGGCGGGATTGGACGCCATCGTAAAGGTGTCGCCGACTTTGATCTCGGCGACGTCCTTGACGCCCGTGATGACGTAGCCGACCTCGCCTGCGCCGAGCGTCTGGGTCGGCGTCATCTGCGGGGTCATCACCCCCACTTCTTCGATCACCTGCGTCTGCTCTGTCGCCATCGACTTCAGTAAGCCACCTGTGGTGAGCGTGCCGTCGACGACGCGAATGTAGGCGATCACGCCGCGATACTGGTCGTATACGGAGTCGAACACGAGTGCACGGGCGGGCCCAGTGGCATCGCCCTGTGGCGCCGGGATCCGGTCCACCACGGCATCAAGTACCGCCGCCACGTTGAGGCCGCTCTTGGCCGAAATGCGCAGGACGTTGTCGACGTCATCGCCCAAGAAGTCGGCGGTCTCCTGCGCGACCCGATCCGGATAGGCCGCGGGCAAATCGACTTTGTTGACGACGGGGACGATCTCCAGACCGTTATCGATCGCGAGATGGGCATTCGCAACGGTCTGCGCCTCGATCCCCTGCGAGGCGTCAACGACGAGCAGCGCGCCCTCACAGGCGGCCAGCGAACGTGATACCTCGTAGGTGAAGTCGACGTGTCCGGGGGTGTCGATCAGATTCAGGTGGTAGACGGTGCCGTTGCACTCCCACAAGACGCGTACCGCCTGGGCCTTGATGGTGATCCCCCGCTCGCGCTCGATGTCCATCGAGTCGAGCAGCTGATCCTGCATCTCGCGGAGCGTGACCGTGTTTGTGACCTCGAGGATGCGGTCGGCCAGCGTCGACTTGCCATGATCGATGTGCGCGACGATCGAGAAGTTTCGGATCAGTTCCTGGTCCACGGACACAGGGTACCGGTGATGCGGTCGGGGGTCGCTAGGCCCCTGGTCGCAAGACACGCCCCGCGTTGTGCACGCGCCGGATCGAAGCGCCCAACTCGGCACCGAAGAGGATCACCATGCTGGCGATGTAGACGAAGAAAAGAAACACAATGATCGAGCCGATCGAGCCGTAGACAATGTCATAGGTGGCAACCCGATCGACGTAGATCGAGAAGATTCTTCGTGCCACTTCGAGCAGACACGCGGCGACAGCGGCACCGGCGAGGGCATAGCGCAGCGCAGGCCGCGGTCGCGGGAGAAACTTGTAGGCCAGCACCAGCACGATGCCGGAGGTCAGGATCGAGAGCGCTGGGGCGACTGACGAGCGAACTGCGGCTGCCAGCCCGCTCGAAAAGCTCTCGGGTCGCATCACATCGATCGATACCTGCGGGACGATGCTCAGGACGAGACCAGCCAAAAACGACGAGAGCACGACACTGACGACGATCGCCAGCAAAAGGGCGTCGACGAGCTTGCCGTGAAAAAACGCTCGCCTGCCGGCTTGACCTTCCCAGGCCAGCTCCATCGCTCCACGCACGCTGCCAAGCATGCCGCTGGAAGACCAGACCAGACCAATCGCGCCGACGATACCGATCGTGGCGAGGTTGTTCGTAGCCGAGACCAGCAATTGATCGATCTGGTCGGCAGCGCTCGGGTCGAGCGGCAGCACGTTGATAAGTCGGTCGACCACCTGCTGGCGCGCCTCAGCGTTGCGCATTTGAGTGCCGAGGATGGCTGTCACCAGCAGAATCAGGGGAAAGACCGAAAACAAGACATGAAAGGCAATCGCGGCTGCTGCAACCGTGCAACGGTGGCGTTGAAAGCGCGTGACCGAATCGCGCAGCACCAGCCACGTGAAGACGACGGGCCAGGGGACGTTGACGTTAGGGCGTCGCACTATCCAACCTCAGGGCGACGTCGGATAAGCGCGAGCATCCGTTGCGCCTCTGGTACGTGCAAGAGATACATGCCGCCGAGGTACAGCCCGCCGGCAATGCTGATCGCCACGCCAACGGAGATCAGTTGCGCATACAACGCATCGCCAAGCAGTCCATGCAGCAGCGCCCAGATCCCCCAGGCCACGCCAGCGACGATGACGGCACCCACGAGCGAGCGCGCCGTGCTCGTGAGGACGCCACGATTGTCGAGCGAGCCGACGCGACGGCTCAGCACGACCCACAACAGCGGCACGATGACGGCATTCGCAATCGAGTTGGCCAAGGGAATGCCCCAGACACCGAACGGTCCATACAGGAGCAGGCTCAAGCCGGCGGCGACGACGAGGTTGACCAGCGCGATCGCGGTCGCGGCCCAGACGTGTTGGAGCGCGAAGAAGCAGCGAGTCAGCAGCAGGATGATGCCGTTGAGGGCAAGCCCGATCGCAAAGGCGATCAGTGCCTCGGCAACACCGGGTGTCTGGTCGGCGGTCCATTCGCCGCGTTGGAACAGCAGCTGGATGATCGGCGTTGCGAGGACCGCGATCACAGCGCTGGCTGGCAGCAACATGAAGACGATCAGTCGAGTGCCGTCCTGGAGCGAGGTCCGGAAGCGCGTGAAGTCGCGGGCAGCGACCGCGCGGGCAAGGCTCGGGAACATGACGGTCGAGACGGCGACGGAAAAAATGCCCTGCGGGAGCATATAGACGCGGAACGCGGCATCGATGGCGCGCGGCGCATAGGCCGGGTCAACGTACGTCGCAATAAAGGTCGAGACGGTCAGGCTAACGTTGGCCAGCCCGAGGCCGAGCGCAACGGGAACGAGGAGGATCAAGATGCGCCGTACCGCTGGATCGCGCAGGTCAATCAGTGGTCGCAGCGTGCCACCCTTGCCACGTAAGCCGGGTAGCGGGATCACGGTTTGTATGACGGTGCCCGTGAGCGTGCCAACGGCCAGCACGACTGCTCGCTCTTCGAGGCTGTCGACGGTGAAGGCGAAGATCAGAAAGCCGATGATGACGAGGTTCCAGAACACCGGCGCGATCGCCGGCAAGAAAAACTCGTCGAAGGAGTTGAGGATTGCTTGGACGAGCCCTGAGATACCGAGCAGGATCAGAATCGGAAACAGGATCCGCGTCATCTGAACGGCGAGGTCCAATTGCTCGCCGGAGAGGTTGGCGAAGCCCAGTAGCGGGCGCGCAAAAAGGATGCCGAGCGCCGTCACACCCATCAGCGCCAGCGTGGCGAGGGTCAGCGCGCTCGAGGCGACCCGCCAGGCGCGTTCGCGCTCGCCCTTGACGAGCAGCTCGTTGAAGACGGGAACGAACGATGCGCCTAAGGCCGAGTCGGCGACGAGCGAACGCACCGTGTTGGGAACGTTGTTGGCCACGACGAAGGCGCTGGCGGGACCAGAAACGCCGAGCAGCTGCGCGGAGATGACCTCGCGCACCAATCCGAGCACACGAGAGACTCCCGTCGCCGCGCTAAAGAGCGCTGCCGACACAGAGCGGCTTCTCGCCCCCGGAATCGGCGGATCGTCCTGCATCGCCATGCTCCGATGATCGCATGCCATCCGGTTGCGCGGAGCGATTGGCGCTCATGCTACCCTCCTGCGCGTCGCGGGAAGTCCCCCGGGTTGACGGAAGAGTGCATGGCAAACATCAAGCAACAGAAGAAGCGCATCCTCGTCGCTGAGCGTCAGCGCATGGAAAACATCCGCTACCGCTCGTCGATCAAGACGGCATTCCGGCGCGTTGTTGAAGCGGTCCAGGGCGGCGATGCCGCTGTGATCGAGACGGCTCACAAGGATTACGTCTCGTTGATCGACCGCGCGACGGCAAAGCGTGCCCTCCACCAGAACACCGCTTCCCGCAAGAAGGCTCGCGTGACGCGCGTCATCGCTCGCGGTCCGCAGCTCGAGGAGACCAAGAAGCGCCGCGTCACGCGTAAGACCGCGACGAAGGCCGCTGCAAAGGTCACAGAGGCCGAAGCTGTCGTTGTTGAAGAGGTCGTTGTGGAGGAAGAGTCGGCTGTTGAGGCTCCTGCCGAAGCAGAGGCAACCGAGGCTCCGGTCAAGAAGGCTGCTGCCAAGAAGCCCGCGGCGAAGAAGGCGGCTGCCAAGCCTGCTGACGCCGAGGAAGCTCCTGCGGAAGACGCCGCCGAAGCTCCCGACGACGAGAGCTAACCCTCCCGCTCGACCCTATTCGGGACCAAGGATCGCGATCGCTACCGCTGCACTTGTGGTGCGCGAGTGGGTGATCGACACGTCGATGGCGATGACACCTTTGCGGGCCGCCACGTCGGCTGTCCAACCGTGCAGCGTGACGGTCGGTTTGCCCCGACCAGCGACCTCGATCTCGGTCCAGGTGAAGTGCACACCGGTCCCGAGCGCCTTGCCAACGGCCTCCTTCGCCGCAAAGCGCCCTGCGTAGCTCTCTGCGGGCCGTGGCTTGCGATCGAGCTCGTCTACCTCAGTTGGCGTAAAACAGCGCGCACGGAAGCGTTCTGGGTGCCGTAGCAGCGCTCGCTCCACCCGTTCGATCTCGATCAGGTCAAGCCCGACGAGCAAACGGGGTGCGTTCAGGCCCTCGCTCACTCGACCGTGACGGTCTTGGCGAGGTTACGCGGACGATCGACGTCGAGGCCGAGACGACCCGCAATCTTGTAGGCCAGCATCTGCAGAGGGATGACAGCTAAAATCGGCTGGAGTTCGGGGCGCGTCCGCGGGACGTACAACACGTGCTCGGCATGCTGAGCGATCGTCGTGTTGCCCTCGGTGCCAACGGCGATCACATGGGCACCCCGCGCCCGCACCTCTTCAAGGTTCGACGCCATCTTCTCGAAGACATGGCTATCGGTCGCGACGGCCACAACCGGCGTATCGTCGCCGAGCAGCGCGATCGGACCGTGCTTCATCTCGCCAGCGGCGTAAGCATCCGTCGGGATGTAGGAGATCTCCTTCAACTTGAGCGCGCCCTCCTGGCAGATCGGCAGGCCGAGGTGGCGCCCGAGGTAGAGGAAGAAACGATCGTGCGCAAAGCGGTCGGCGAGCATGTCGAGCTGGGCATCCATGGCGCTGTCGTCGAGGATGCGCTGCACCAAGTCGGGCAGACCACGCAGCTCGTTGCCGATCTCCGCGACCTGTTGGGTGCTGAGGTTGCCGCGTACCGCACCGAGATGCAGCGCCAGCAGCGTCATCAGGGTCACCTGCGAGGTGAACGTCTTGCTGGCGGCGACGCCGATTTCGAGGCCGGCGCGGGTGTAGAGCACGCCATCTGCGGCGCGGGACACGGCGGAACCCATGATGTTGGTGACTGCGACAACGCGTGCTCCGCGCTCGCGGGCGATCTGCATCGCAGCCAGCGTGTCGGCCGTCTCGCCCGACTGCGAGATCGCGATCACGAGCGTCTTCGGATCGAAGACACCGTTGCGATAGCGCCACTCGCTGGCCACGTCGGCCTCGGTCGCAACCCCACCCCAGTCCTCGATCAGGTAGCGGCCGACAAGCCCGGCGTGCAAGGCCGTGCCACAGCCAACGATCAGAACGCGATTCATCGCACGCAACTCGTCGTCGGTCAGGCCAATGCCGTCGAGGTGCAACGCGCCGTGGAGGAACCGTTCCGCGATCGTGTCGGCGATCGCCGTCGGTTGCTCGTGGATCTCCTTCAACATGAAGGTCTCATAGCCACCCTTGGCAGCGACCTCGAGCGATTCGTCTGCCTGCTCAATCGGGTGTTCGCGGACCGAACCATCGGTGACGGCACGGAACTCGACGCCGTCGGCGGTGGCAATTACGATTTCGCCCTCCTCCACAATCTGGATCGAGCGCGTCTCCTCGAGAAACGCTGGTGTAAACGAGGCGAGGAACGTCTCCCCCTCGCCGCGGCCGACCACCAGCGGCGGCCACGCGAGTCGGGCTCCAACGATCCGGTCGGGCTCGTCGCGGCAGACCACGAGAAAGGCGAAGTGCCCCTCAAGGCGTGGATACAGCCGACGAACGGTCTCGGCAAGATCGCCGTCGTATTCGTCCTTGAGCATGTGGACGAGCGCCTCCGTGTCGGTATCGGAGGTCAGCGTGTGGCCCGCGGCGGCGACCTGCGCGCGCAGGTCGATGTAATTCTCAAAGATGCCGTTCATCAGGACACCAAAGCGGCTGTCCTCCGACAGAAACGGGTGCGCGTTGCGCTCTTCGACGACGCCATGCGTCGCCCAGCGGGTGTGCCCCATGCCGACGGTTGCGGTCGTCGAGAGCGTGTCCGAGACGGCCCGCAGGGCTTTGACGGGACCGACGGCACGGGCGCGCTCGAGACCGGCGTCGCTGACCAGCACCATTCCGGCCGAGTCGTAGCCGCGGTACTCGAGATGCTCGAGCCCGGTTAGGACCAATTCTTTGCAGGGCCGTGCCCCGACGTACCCGATGATCCCGCACACAGGTTGAAGCGTATACGTCCTGCCCGCGGACCTACTGGGTGACGGGCAGTTCGCGTTCGACGATCGCGACCAGTTCGGCAGCAATCGCTGCGCACTGGTCGGCGTCGCGGGCCTCGACCATCACACGCACCAGCGGCTCTGTGCCCGAGGCACGCAGCACGATCCGCCCATCGCTTCCGAGCGTCGCCTCAGCGGCCGCGACGGCGGTCCAGAGCGGCTCGCAATCATCCAGACCCTCGCGTGAGGCACGTACGCTGATCAACTGCTGGGGAAACTTCTCGACCGCCCGAGCCGCTTCGCCGAGCGATTGGCCGGAGCGCTGCAGGGCTGCCAGCATCATGACGGCCGTCAACGGTCCGTCGCCCGTGGTCTGATGATTGAGGGCAATCACGTGCCCGGACTGCTCGCCTCCGAGCGCAGCACCGTTACGCCGCATCGCCTCGAGCACGTAGCGGTCGCCCACGTCCGTGACCTCCAGCGAACAGCCCAGCGCGAGCAGTGCGTGATGCGCACCAAGGTTGGCCATGCTCGTGACGACGACGCGATTGCCAGGCAACGCATCGCGCTGCAGAGCATCGGCAGCCAGAATCGCCAGAATATGGTCGCCATCGACTGGCGCGCCATCGGCGGTCACGAACAGCACGCGATCGGCGTCGCCGTCGAAGGCAATCCCCAGTTCGGCGTCGTGCTCTCGTACGGCCGCTGCGACATGCGCGAGATGGGTAGAGCCGCAGTCAACGTTGATGTTGACGCCGTCGGGCGCACAGGCCACGAGCGTCACGTCGGCGCCGAGCCGACTGAAGAGATGAGGAGCGACAGTGGTAGCGGCGCCATGGGCACAGTCGACGACGATGCGTCGCCCGGATAGTTCGCTGCCCACGACCTGCAACACCCACTCTGCGTAGGCCTCAGCCGCTCCGTCCAGCGTCTGCGTGACGCCGATGTGGTGTCCAGTCGGAAGCGCAGCCGTGGAATCGAGCAAGGCCTCGATCGCCTCTTCCTCGGCGTCGAGCAGCTTAAAGCCGTCGGCACCAAACAACTTGATGCCGTTGTCGGCAAACGGGTTGTGGCTGGCACTGATGACGACGCCGGCCGCCGCGCGATGCTGCAGCACGTTCCAGGCGACGGCGGGGGTTGGCAAGACACCGAGTCGCACTGCGGTGCCACCGACGGATGCAATACCCGCGGCCAGTGCATCCTCGAGCATCGTCCCGGAACGGCGCGTATCGCGACCAATCAGGATGATCGGCTGGGACTGTGTCGCTCCAGCATGGAGTGCTGTTGCGCGCCCCACGCGCAGCGCGAGTTCCGCCGTCAGGCGTTCATTGGCAACGCCACGAATGCCGTCCGTCCCAAACCAGGCGCGGGCCACCGCGCGAAGACCTAGCGCTTCGAGAACTGCGGGCGCTTGCGGGCCTTCTTCAGGCCTGCCTTCTTGCGCTCGACAGCACGGGCGTCGCGGGCCAAGAAACCGGCCTTCTTCAGCTCGGGGCGGAGGTTCGGATCGGCCTCAACGAGGGCGCGAGCAATGCCATGGCGCGTTGCGCCGGCCTGGCCACTGACGCCGCCACCATGCAGGAGTAGCTTCACGTCGAAGCTGCCGGTCAGGCCAACTGCCTCCAACGGACTGAGTGCCATCGCCCGAAGGGGAGCACGATCGAAATACTGCTCGGCCGGACGACCGTTGGCCGTCACGATGCCGGTTCCCGGTGTCAGGATTACGCGCGCGACCGAAGTCTTGCGCTTTCCGGTTGCCCGATACATGGCCTTTTCGCTCACAGAGAGTCCCCTTGCCCTACGGCAGTGGCTGCGGCAACTGGGCCGCGTGCGGATGGTCGGAGCCGGCGTAGATCTTCAGCTTGCGCATCTGAGCATCGCCGAGCTTGTTCTTCGGAATCATGCCCTTCACGGCATGGCGGATGACCTCGACCGGGTTGCGGTCGAGCTGCTCCTGTAGCGTGCGCTCGCGCAGGCCACCGGGATACCCCGAGTGGTTGTAGTAGATCTTCTGCTCGAGCTTGTTGCCCGTCACGCGGACGCGCTCGCAGTTGATCACGACGACGAAGTCGCCGGTGTCTACGTGCGGGGTGAAGTTGGTCTTGCGCTTGCCGCGCAGCGCGTCAGCAATGCGGGTTGCGAGGCGACCAAGCACCTCACCATCGGCGTCGATGATGTACCAGCCGTGTTGAACATCGGCGGGCTTGGCGGAGAGTGTCTTTTGTGGCATTGTCAGTAGAGCGCGGGTTGGTACCGCACGGCGCCGAACCGTAGCATGAGGCACATGGATCAGGACGCGGCAACCCACTCAACCACCCTTCCCGATCGCCTAAGTCGGCGTCTTGGGGGCTTTGACGAGCGCGTAAATCGCGTTCATGACGGCCTCAACGAGAGGCTACCACGGCTCTGGTGGCCGTTAGACGTACCTCTGCCACGGCAGCGCTTAGGGTCGGCGGAACACGCGCTGTATGTGCTGCACGCGAGCATTGGTGTGACGGTCGCCCTTTGCCTGACCCCGCAGCGGTATCGCCGTTACGTCGGCGCGATTACCGTGGTGGCCGGTGTGGCCTCGTGGGCACTCTTCAGTGGCGCCTGGGATCGCCGAGCGGAGGCTCAGGCCGAAAGTTCGGACCGACGCGCCACGTAGGCGGCTCCCACCGTCTGCCGGGACGCAGCGCTCAGCACGAGCCGACGAAGAATCGCACCGACCTCGCCGAGGTTTTCAACCGAGCTGGCATCACGGATCATGTCCAAGGCCTCGGCGCGCTCGTCTGGGTGGCGGTCGGCCGCATAGTGGGTCGAGATTGCGGCACGCCGTGCCCCGGCCCGGGACGCCATCCGCGCCTGCTCAGCAC
>JAEMTW010000002.1:16904-25833 GCA_016462095.1 Thermoleophilia bacterium | reverse complement strand
CCCTCCGACAGTTCTTCCGCCGCCCAGTCCGAGGCCTGAAACGTCTTGTCCAGTTCGGCGTGCAGAAACCGCTCCGCCAGCGTGACCAGTTTTGCGTCGGCGAGCCCATGCTCGAAGCCCGCGGCGTTGAGGTGTCCCGCGATCACCGACCACCAGGCGCAAGTGTCGAGCAGTTCCGCAATTTCGATGTTCCAGCGGTACTTGATCCAGGCCTGCTCAAATTTCGCGTTGTGGGAGAGCACGAGACGCCCATCGGCCAGCAGCCGTAGCACGGGCCCGGGATCGACTTCCCAGCAGTCGATCACGAGCGCGAGCGCTTTACCGTCTGGACCGATGATCCCAATCTGGACCAGTCGAACCGTGCCATTCCACGGTTCGAAGGCACCGCGGTCCTCGCGCTGCTCCGGTGGCAGACGCGTACAGGTCGTTTCGATATCGAAGCCGACGACGGCGACGCCCTCCAACAACGCCACCGCCTCCAGCACCTCCTCTGGGGTCCGGATCATGTGGACGCGCGTGGCGGGCGGCTCGCTCGGAGCAGCAGGCAATAGATCGGGCCGGATCGTTGGTGGAATGGGGCCGGCAGCCTCGGGCAGCGGATGATCGTCGACAACTGCGAGCACCTTGCGCACCTCGAGGTCGCCAAAGGGCGACGTCTCGACGCGGCAGCGGACCGTCACGTCCGTGAGGCGACGCTCGAGGTCCTCGCGGTCCAAGGTCGAGGCGAGCGGACCGAGGGTACGTTCGAGATCACTGGCCGATCGCGGGGGCCAAATCAAGAGGCCGGCGTGGTGCCCGGCCAGAGCGCCCTCGACGATGCGAAACGTCACGACGTCGAGTGTTGCTCCAGACTGCGTCTCGGCGGCTCGAATCAGCGAACCGTCGGGTTGTGGGACTGCGCGGCAGAGCACCTCGTCGCGCTCAACGACCGCTGCACGATCAAACCACCGCGGGTCGGAGAACGCGCTCACCCGTCAAGAGATATCAGTCGCTTCGGATGCTCACGCGTGGGTGGCGCGACCAGCGCAACTCGGAAGCACGCGATAGCATCCCGCCATGCATTCCTGCCTGTTCTGCCAGATCGTTGCCGAAGAGATTCCGTCCTATCGGATTGCCGAGACCGAACGCGCGATCGCCCTGATGGATATCTTCCCGGCCACGCCCGGGCACGCGCTCGTAATTCCGCGGCGACACTCCGCCGATGCGCTTGAGGCTGCGGCTGAGGATCTGACGGCGTGCATGACGCTCGCAGCGAGCGTCGGACGCGCTGCCGTGGCGGGGCTCGGCGCCGACGGTGTCACGTTTCAAACGCTTGCCCGTTCTGCGGCCGGACAGACCATATTCCACGTGCACATCCACGTGATCCCGCGCCAAGACGGCGACCAGTTTGCCTTTCCGTGGCCGTCGGTGCCCGGTGACGTGACTGAGATCGAGGCCCAAGCGGAACGCCTGCGTGGAGCCTTTACGAACGACGATTTCTAGCCTGTGGCGTAGTCGCTCAGCTTGTAGTCGCCCGGACGGGCAATCGACGGCGGGCCGAGGCGCAGCAACTCTGGCACCGTCACCGAGCGGAGACCGCGGGCCACGAGCCCGTCGAGGATCATCAGCAACGCATCGACGGTTACCTGTCGATTGATCGACCCGTCATGCAGCAGGATGATCGCTCCGGGCTTGAGCTGCGGCGAATTGAGGACGTTAGTGGCGATCGTCTGTGCGTCCTGAAGGGCCCAGTCATTCGAATCTACTGTCCAGAGCACCGGCAACATGCCCCGGGCACGCACGTAGGCATTGGTCTTGGCTGTGAAGTCGCCGAAGGGCGGGCGCATGGTGGTGAGTTTGTGCCCCGTCTCCTGCTCGATCAGCGCCTGGGTGTCGCCAATCTCGGCCTTGAGTTGTGGCGCCTTGAGGCTCGGCAGGCTGGCATGCGTCCAGGTGTGATCGCCGACGACATGTCCGTCCGCGACGATCGCGGCGAGCGCCCCAGGGTTTTTCACAACGCTCTGGCCCGTTACGAAAAATGTGGCGCGCATGCGATAGCGCTTGAGCAGTACCAGCACGTCCCAGGTCTCTTTGCCGGGCCCATCATCGAACGTCAGCGCCACAGCGTTCCCGGCGTTCGCACCGGCATTGACGCCGTCGCTGGGCGGGACTTCACCCACGAACTGCCCAAGGCTCCAGAGTCGCTGCTCGACGGCGTCGACGGCCTTCGCGCCGGCGACGGCATTCTTGGCGGCCTTCTCTGCGGCTCGATCGATGGCGGACTGCGACGTCTCGACCGGGACGGAGGTCTGGTCGGAAGCACCCGGTCGAAACGCGAACACCAACGCCGCGACGACGACGAGTCCAGCGATTGCAAGCGCGACTCCGCGGCGACGGCGACGGATAGCAGCCTCTCGTCCTGCGCTGCGCTGCGGAGTGCTGGCGTCGGGCACGCGCTAACGATATCGCAGGGGCTGAGTCGCGCCTGCGAGCCGGGTTGTTATTCCCATTCGATCGTGCCGGGAGGCTTCGACGAAATGTCGAGCGCGACCCGATTGACACCATCGACCTCGTTGATGATGCGCGTCGAAATGCGCTCCAAGAGGTCGTACGGCAAGCGTGCCCAGTCCGCGGTCATCGCGTCCTCACTGGTGACGGCGCGAATGATGATTGGATAGTCGTAGGTGCGGGCATCGCCCATCACCCCCACGCTCTTGATCGCGGGAAGGACTGCGAAGCTCTGCCAGAGCTGTCGGTACCAGTCGGCGGCGCGAATCTCTTCCTGCAAGACAGCATCGGCATGCCGCAGGATTGAAAGACGTTCCTCGGTGACATCGCCAATGATGCGGATCGCGAGGCCGGGGCCCGGGAACGGCTGGCGCCAGACCATCCGCTCGGGCATTCCGAGCTCGATGCCTACCTGGCGCACCTCGTCCTTGAACAGCAGCCGTAGGGGTTCGCAGAGCTCGAGATCCATGTCGTCAGGGAGTCCGCCGACGTTGTGGTGCGACTTGATCTTCGCGGCGGTCTTCGAACCCGACTCGATGACGTCCGAGTAGAGCGTGCCTTGGACCAGAAACTTGACGCCCTCGAGACGCTTTGACTCGTCCTCGAACACGCGGATAAACGTCTCGCCGATGATCTTGCGCTTCTGCTCGGGATCCGTCACACCCGCCAACAGATCGAGGAAGCGGCGCTGTGCCTGGACGTGCACGAGCGGCACCTTGTAGTGCGAGCCAAACGTCTCAACGACTTGCTCGGCCTCCCCCTCCCGCAGCATTCCGTGATCGACGAAGACGCAGGTGAGTTGGTCGCCAACGGCTCGATGGACGAGCAGCGCAGCGACGGCAGAGTCGACACCACCGGACAGTCCACAGAGGACCTTCTGCTCGCCCACCTGAGCGCGAATCCGCGCGATCTGCTCGTCAATCACATGCTGCGCGGTCCACGTGCCGTCTTGACCACAGACGTCATAGGCAAAGCGCTCGAGCATGTCGGTACCGGCGGGAGTGTGGATCACCTCGGGGTGGAATTGGACAGCGTGAAGCTTGCGCTCGAGGTCTTCCATGGCAGCGATCGGCGCGCCAGGTGTACTGGCAGTGGCACGAAAACCGGTCGGCAAGGTGATCACCGAGTCGTTGTGGCTCATCCAACACGAGTGTGCAGGCGGGATGGCCTTGAAGAGCGCTGCATCGGTCTGTACTTCCAGTTCGGTCTTGCCGAACTCGCCAGCACCACTGCCCCCGACCTCGCCGCCGAGTGCCTGAGCCATCGCCTGCATGCCGTAACAAATCCCGAGCACGGGAATGCCCAGCTCGAAGATCGCAGGATCCACGCTTGGGGCGCCGGGTTCGTTGACGCTGGCCGGACCGCCCGACAGCACGATGCCGACAGGGTTGCGGGCGGCAATCTCGGCCACGGGCATGTCGTGTGGGACCAGCTCGGACAAGACCCGACGCTCGCGAATGCGGCGTGCAATCAATTGGGCGTATTGTGCCCCGAAGTCGAGGACGATGATCGGTCGGTCAGAGGACATCGGTGGTTAGCGCGACATTCCGATGCCCTGCTCACGCTGCAACTTCTTACCTTCGGTCTGCAACGACGGCGCCACCATGATCTCTGCTTTCTGGAACTCGTGGATTGTTTCGTATCCCGTGGTAGCCATCGAGGTCCGCAGAGCACCCATCAGATTGAGCGTGCCGTCGTTCTCGTTCGCCGGCCCGAGCAGAACCTGCTCGAGCGTGGCGACTTGGGTGGTGCGCACACGTGCGCCGCGGGGCAGAGTTGGATGGAACGTCGCCATGCCCCAGTGCGTGCCGCGGCCGGGTGCCTCGTACGCGCGGGCGAGCGGGGATCCAACCATCACGGCGTCGGCACCACAGGCAATCGCCTTGGCAATGTCGCCGCCCGTGCGCATGCCGCCATCGGCGATCACGTTGACGTACTGGCCCGTCTCGAGCACATGCTGGACGCGCGCCGCAGCAGCATCTGCGATGGCGGTTGCCTGCGGAACACCAACGCCAAGCACGCCGCGCGTCGTGCAGGCAGCGCCTGGACCGACACCGACGAGAACCCCGGCAGCGCCGGTGCGCATCAGGTGCAGCGCGGTCTGGTAGCTGGCACAGCCACCCACCACACAGGGAATGCCCACGTTGGCAATAAATTCTTTGAGATTGAGCGGTTCGACGCTGCGCGAGACATGCTCGGCCGAGACGACGGTGCCCTGGATGACCAGCACATCGAGACCAGCGGCGACGATTGCCTCCCAGTGATCACGGACGCGCTGGGGTGTCAGCGAGGCGGCAGTGATGACACCGGCGGCTTTGACTTCCTTGACGCGCTGCGCCATTAGATCGAGGTCGAGCGGCTGCTCGTAGATCTCTTGCATGCGCTTCGTCGCCGTTTCGGGCGGTAGCGTGGCGATCTCCTCCAGCATGGCGTCGGCGTCGGCGTAGCGACCCCAGAGGCCCTCGAGGTTGAGGACGGCTAGGCCTCCGAGCTTGCCAATCTCAATCGCTGTGGCCGGCGAGACGACGCCGTCCATTGCCGATGCCAACAGCGGCAACTCGATCAGATACGGGCCGAGCTTCCAACCGATATCAACGTCCTCAGCGTCGCGCGTTCGCCGCGACGGCACGATTGCAATGTCGTCAAATCCGTAGGCGCGTCGCGCCTTTTTTCCTCGTCCGATTTCGATCTCCACCGCGTTGATCGTGTCCTTTCGGCGTCGTGGGCCCCGCGGGCGTCACGATCGCGCTGAGTAGGGGCTGCCTGCTCCAGACACTAGTCGCGGCTTCGGACGGCGGGGCTACACGTCTGGTGTACCTGTCAGGTCGGTAGCGACCTTGAGCGCTTACTCGGGCGCTTGGGCGAGTGTTTAACGCAGTGACAGTTCGCGGAGGGTCGTGTTGGCGAGCTGCCGCTTGACCTCTCGTAGATCAAAGCGCGCTGCGCCCGCCACCAAGGTGCTGGCCGTGCCACAGGCAACGCCGTAGAGGAGCGCGTCTTCAGCAGTCCCGCCGCGCATGCGCGAGCTGAGATAGCCCGCCAAGAGCACGTCGCCGGATCCGACCGTGCTGAGCACCTCGATGCGAGGTGCCTGCACCTGGAAGCGACGGGTCTGCCCTCCCTCGCGAAGCAAGGCAGCGACTCCCGTCTCGGTGGTGATGAGCACATTACGCACACCCATATCCGCGATCTCGTCAAGCGCGCCAATCACGTCGCTCTCGCCTCCGAACTCGTGTCCCACCAAATCCTCGGCCTCACGCTGGTTTGGAGCAACCAGGTACGGCTCGGCGCTTACACCCTGTCGCAGCGGCTCGCCTTCCGAGTCGAGAATCAGATGCGTCCCACGCTTGCGGAGACGCTTGATGGCATCGCCATACCAATCCTCCGAGACGTCGCGCGGTAGCGTGCCCGCCAGCACGACGGCGTAGGCGTCGCGTGACAGGTACTCGAGGCGGTCGAGCAGTGCGTCGAGCTCTTGCACCGTGACGCTCGGACCATTCTCGATGATCTCGGTCTGGCGACCACTGGTCGGGTCGATCAGCACCGTCGAGCTGCGGGACTCACCGGCAATCGAAACAAAATCGCTGAGAATTCCTTCGCCTGCTAGTTCGCGCAAGATGCGCGACCCGGTCTCGCCGCCGACCAGGCCCGTCGCGATCACCGGCTCTTGAAGAATGTGGAGCGCACGGGCCACGTTGATGCCCTTGCCACCCGGCGCGACCAAGCCCTGGGCACCGCGGTGCCGCATGCCGAGTTGCATGCTGGGAACCTGAATTGTCTTGTCGAGCGCGGCGTTGGGTGTGACAGTAATAATCATGCAGGGTGGGAGCGTAGTGGTTTCGCGCTAACGGAGTCGGATCTTGGCGTGGACGGCCAGCGCCATTGGGTTGAGATTGGGATTGAGCTGGAGGATGTAGTCGGTCGTGACCCCGTAGCGCTCGGCGATTGCCGAGAGCGTGTCGCCCTTGCGAATGCTGTAGAACGCCGGCACGGACGCATCCACGGTGAGCGTCGGCGCCGTCGCGGTGACGGTCGGTTCTGCCGCAGCGGGCGACGGTGGCTCGAGTGCGCCACGCACCAACAGCAGCGCCACGACGAAGACGGCGATCAGCCCGAGGGGAGCGAGAATGGTCCAGAGCGAGAATCGGCGATCGTCTGCCATGGCACCCATCGTACCGCTGACGTGTGGCGGTTAGCGAGCGACGCTGGTGATGGCTTGGTGATGGGCGCGCGCGGCCTCAGCCACTGCGCTTTGCCACGGGCGATCGGTCTCGCGCCAGGCTTCGATCACGGAACGGGCGGCGACGACAAGCCCGCCGGCCGGGTTGTTCTCAAATGCGGGCGCGAGGTCTTCGATGCGGCCGCCCTGGGCTCCAACACCGGGCAGCAACAACGGGGCGGTTGGCATCCGATCGCGTGCGGCGCGCACCACGGCAGGTGCTGTCGCACCAATCACCGCACCGACAGACGCAATGCCGCTGGCACCCGTGCGTTCGGCGCCCCAGGCTGCGATCCAGTCTGCGACGCGCTCCCAGACCTGCCCCCCACCCGCGAGTTCTTGCTCTTCGAGTTCGGCGGCACCTGGGTTCGAGGTACGGGCCAAGACGAACAGCCCGGCGCCCATCCGATCGGCGACGGCGAGGAAGGGTTCGACGGTGTCTGGACCCATATAAGCGTTGATCGTGACCGCGTCGGCGAGCGGTTCGGTCTCGCCCGGGCGGAGCCCAATCCAGGCCTCGGCGTAGGCAGTGGCCGTACTCGCGATGTCGCCGCGCTTCGCGTCGGCAATCACCAGCAACCCGTGCTCGCGGGCCGCGGCACAGACCGCGTCGAGTGCGCTGAGCCCGTACCCGCCGTACAGCTCGAACAGTGCAACTTGAGGCTTGATCGCCACGCAGTAGGGCGCGACGGCTTCGACTAATTCCACGGAGTAGCGCTCGACGGCGCGCGCGTGCCCGGAGCGAGAGTCTGCGAGTCCACGGGTCAGTTCGGTCGGAAAGGGACCTCGTGGGTCAATCCCGACGCAGAGTGAACTTCCGGTGGTGGCTACCTGGGCGGCGAGTCGCTCGCCGAATGCCTGTCTCATGGAAGTCCTTCCCCGCAACGCACTGTGGCCGCCCCTCTCCAAGAGAGGAACGGCCACATAGCCTAGCCAGCCGCGGCGGACCGCGGTGTTAGCGGCATCAGCCGCCCTTGACACTTGCCTTCAGCTGCGAACCAGCCGAGAACTTCGGCACCGTCGTGGCTGCGATCTGAACCTTTTCGCCGGTGCGGGGGTTCACGCCCATGCGCGCTGCGCGTGCCTGAACGGTGAACTTTCCGAAGCCGGTGAAGACCACATCGCCGCCCCGCCTGAGCGTGTTGGTGATGGTGCCGAGCATCGCGTCAACAGCGGCGCCAGCGTCCTTCTTGCTGAGACCCGTCTGCTCTGCGATCTGATCGATGAACTCTGCCTTCGTCATAGTGACCTCCAAGACGTTTGTGAACGAGCGGAACGTATCACCCCGATCGGACGGACTTTCGCTCAACGATGCGGGATCGCGCCGTTTGGTCGTCCCCACGGCTAAGACAGTGAGTTCGACAGGGAGCTTGAAATCGTCGGCGGGCACGTCGCTCCTCGCGTAAAAATGGCTTAGTTACGTGCAAAAAACGCCACTGCGCCAGCCTGCACCGTTCCCCGTACGCGCGCGCGAAAACAGCTTTCGGCTCTGCTAAGCGGAAACAAATTGTCGCTCTAGCGACCGAGGCGGAGCGCGTCCGCGTCGAGCAGTCGCTCGAACCGCACACCCATCTCGGCCATCGCCTCAGCGCCGCCCTCACCGCGGTCAACCACGCAGATGACGGTGTCGCAGCTAAGCCCAGCCTGACGCAACGCGCGCACCGCGTCGAGTGCCGCACCACCCGAAGTGACGACATCTTCGACCACGACCACGCGCTCGCCCTCCTCGCAGATGCCCTCGAGGCGGTTCGAGGTTCCGTAGTCCTTGGCTTCACGGCGTACGATCAGAAATGGCAGGTTCGCAGCCATGCTGGCGGCGGCGGCGAGCGCGACGGCGCCGAGCTCTGGACCCGCAATCCGTTGGGCCGTCGGCTCGACCTCGGCGATGCGTTGGGCGAGCAGATCGCCAATCTCGCGCAGCAATGCGGGCTGAGTCTCGAAGCGGTACTTGTCGAGGTAGAACGAACTGCGTCGACCGGAGCGCAGAACGAATTCGCCCTCGAGATACGCAACAGCTCGGATGCGGTCGGCAAGATCCTGCATCAGTTCACTCCCACCAGCCGGCGCGCGGCCCGCATCAGTCCGTCGATCTCTGGAGCCTGGTGATCCAGGGAGAGCATCGAGCCATCGTCAAAATAGAGATCCGCCCGAACAGCGATGTTCGTGCTCCGTCGCCGCAGGAACAACACGGCAGCAACGGTGGCACCGGCTGCGACCACTGCG
>JAEMTW010000002.1:1339-16894 GCA_016462095.1 Thermoleophilia bacterium | reverse complement strand
CATCGCTACTCCCACTCAGGTTGCGGAGCGTCTCCCGCAGGTCGTAGAAAATCAGTCCAGCGGTGACAGCGGTGTCGGCGACAGCAATCGCTGATAGTCCTTGCTCTCGAACACCGAAGACGCGGGCATCCGGTAGGCCGACTTCGCACTGGCTGACTGGTGGTCGTCCAAGCAGTCGAGCCGCCTCGTCCGCGGCAGCCCAGAACGCTGCGCTATCGGTACCGACCGACCCGAGCTTGGCCAGCACGCGCCCGTCGCGATCGACGAGCGCCACGCTGCGAAGGTGCGTCGAAACGTCGAGCAGTTCGGCAAGTGCAGCGTCGGCGGTCATGGTGCCTTCCATGGCGCGGACGGTAGCACGCTAGCGCCGGTCGCTAGCGGCAGGTTGAATTCCTCGCTCACTCGCAGACGGACGCTGACCACCAGATTGGGAAGGGCAGACTTGATGGTGCTCTCTAACGCCGTACGGATACCTACGGCCCGTTCGCCCGACACCTTCTGGCGCAGCAGAGCCTCGACCGACAGGTACTCCGCTCCACCTGTACCGCGAACCACGACTCGGCGGAAGCCAATCACCTCGGGGGGACCGTGCGCAATCGCGGCCTCCACGGCTCGCGTTTCGTCCGGCGCCGGCACGCGCCGCAGGCCGGCGCCGCCGGGGCGGGCGAGTGCAACGCCCTCCAAGACGGCAATCAGACCGAAGGCCACTGCCACGAACGTGTCGACGGCGGGTAGCACGTAGGCGCCGATCAGGACACCGACTGCGAGGGTGAGTCCGACGGCCGAACCGCGTAGCAGCGTCGTTCGCTCGGAACGGAGGATCGGGATCTCCAGGTTGGATCGCCAGAGTGCCGCCAGTGGCGCGAGCAAGACAAGCGCGACAACGCCGCCAGTGAGAGCCACGTAGGCCCAACCGGTGGGGAGACTAAATCCGGCACTGAGTGCGGCGATGACGGCAATCGTGCCGAGCACCAACGCGGCAATCGCGGCTCCCACCCGCCCAAACGCTCGACGCCGTGGGTCCCTGGTGCGCGTCGGTGGATCTGCAACTGCTGCAAGCAGCAGCGTGGTCATCAGTGCCGCAGCGGCAAGAGCACTCGCCGATTCGACGATCACGGAGGTGAGGAGCAGCAGCAGGCCGGAAACGGCGAACGAAACCGGCAGACCAGCCTGGGCGACGCGATTCATAGGCCAAGCTGATGGCGCAGCGCGCGAACGGCCGCGCCTCGGTGGGAGATGGCGTTCTTTTCGTCCGCCGAGAGTTCCGCGCAGGTGCGCAGCTCGCCCGTGGGGATCAAGATCGGGTCGTAGCCGAAGCCATTGGTGCCACGAGGCCCAACGGCGAGCGAGCCCTCAAGGGTTCCGTCAGCGCTGAACTCTTGCCCGTCGGGACCGATCGCGACCAAGACACAGCGAAAACGCGCTCCGCGCCCATCGCTCTCCGCCAGAGCAGCGAGGAGCGCGGTCACACGACCTGGGTCGTCGAGACCGTCACCCCCAAAGCGGGCGCTATGGATTCCGGGGGCACCATCAAGCGCATCGACTTCGATGCCGGAGTCATCTGCCACGACCCACTCTCCAGGATGTCGCACGACACCCGCGAGTGCCTTGATCCGAGCGTTCGCGAAAAAGGTCGCACCATCCTCGACTGGAGGGTCCCACGCTTCAACGGGGATCACGCGACAGCCAAGCAACCGCCCAAGCTCGGCGGCCTTGCCGGCGTTACCGGTCGCGAGACGGACCTGTGTGATCACGCCGAGCCGATAGCCGCCTGCTGCACCGCACGCAGCGTTTTCATGCCACCACCCGCAAGATCGAGTAGGTGGTTGAGGTCGGCGCGAGGAAACGGCGTGCCCTCGGCGGTGCCCTGTACCTCGACCAGCCCATCGCTACCGGTCATCACGATGTTCATGTCGACGTCGGCGCGCGAGTCTTCCTCATAAGGCAGGTCGAGTACCGCATTGCCGTCGACCATGCCAACGCTGATCGCAGCGATCGAATCGCGGAGTGCCGCCGTGCGACCAATCGCGGCGAGCGCGAGATGCGTCGCGACCCAGGCACCGGTGATTGATGCACAACGGGTTCCACCATCTGCCTCCAGCACGTCACAGTCGACCCAGAGCGTGTTCTCGCCCAGCTCGGCGAGATCGACGACGGCCCGCAAAGAGCGTCCGATCAGGCGCTGGATCTCGACCGTGCGACCATCAAGCTTTCCGCGGGTCGCATCGCGCGGCTTGCGCTGTCCCGTCGAGGCCGGCAGCATCCCGTACTCGGCCGTCAACCAGCCGCGACCCTGGCCTCGCAACCACGGTGGCACGCCGTTCTCGACGATGGCGGTGCACAGCACGCGGGTGGCGCCGATCTCGATCAGAGCAGAAGGAGCCGACTTCAGAAAGCCCGGCGTAATCGTCGTGGGGCGCAACTCGTCGAAGGCGCGTCCATCGGCTCTGCTCATGCGTCCTGCTTCTTCGGTGGTGGCACGACGAGACCAAGATCTCGCCATTGCTCAGGTGTGGCGGGCGACGGTGCGTCGGTGAGGGGATCGAAACCACCGGCGATCTTTGGAAAGGCGATCACGTCGCGAATCGACTCGGTGCCAACGAGCAGCATCACAGTGCGGTCGATACCAGGGGCAATGCCGCCGTGAGGAGGTGCCCCGAAGCGGAGCGCTCGGAGCAGGAAGCCGAAGCGATCCTCTGCCTCCTCGTCGGAGAAGCCGACGGTGCGGAAGACGCGCTCCTGCAACTCGGGCCGGTTGATGCGCAGCGAGCCCGAGGCGATCTCGCTGCCGTTGACGACGAAGTCGTAGGCCTCCGAGAGAACGGAGCCCGGATCGCTCTCGATGCGGTCTTCGTCCTCAGCGCGTGGTGCGGTGAACATGTGATGCTCGGCAACCCAGCGGCCTTCGTTCTCGTCGTAGCCGAACAGTGGGAAGTCGACGACGAACAGCATCGCCCACGCCTTCGGGTCGGCCAGTTCGTAGCGGGCGGCAAGGTGCGGGCGAAGCGCACCAAGCACCCGCACCACTACGGCGGGGCTGTCGGCGGCTAGGAACACCGCATCGCCCGGCTGGGCACCCGTGGCGGCGACGATGCCGGCCAGCTCGTCTTCCGAGAGAAACTTGGCAATCGGCGAGCGGATCTCGCCCGACGGATCGAGCAGCAGATAGGCGAGGCCCTGTCCACCCCACTCCTTGGCGAACTCGGCGAGCTCGTCCAGTTCGCGTCGACTCAGCGCTGCGGCGCCGGGACACGAGAGCGCACGAACCGCTCCACCCTTTTCGACGGCACCCTTAAAGACGCTGAAGCCCGAGTTCGCGACCAGCGCAGAGACATCGGCGATCTCGAGGCCGTAGCGAAGATCCGGCTTGTCACTGCCAAAGCGCAGCATTGCCTCGGCGTGGGTAATCCGCGGGAACGGTCGTGGCAGCTCGACGCCAAGGATTTCCTGCCAGAGCGCGCAGTAGAGGCCTTCCGTCAACTCGAGAATTTCATCGCGGGTCACGAAGGACATCTCGAGGTCGAGCTGCGTGAACTCCAACTGTCGATCGGCGCGCTGAGCCTCGTCACGGAAGCAGCGCGCGATCTGGTAGTAGCGCTCGTAGCCGCCCATCATGAACAGCTGCTTAAACAGCTGGGGCGACTGCGGAAGCGCATAGACGCTGCCGGGTTCGAGGCGCGCGGGGACTACGAAGTCACGCGCACCCTCGGGTGTCGACTTGGTCAGGATCGGGGTCTCGAGCTCCCAGAAGCCTCGGTCCTCGAGGTATCGCCGAATCAGGCGCGTCGTCATCGTGCGGACGTACTGGGTCTCGCGCATCACGTCACGCCGAAGATCGAGCGCGCGGTGTCGAATCCGGAGCGCCTCGTCGACACCTTCGTCGTCCAGTTGGAAGGGCAGCGGGTCGCTCGGAGCGAGTTCCTCAAGCGTATCCACCAAAATTTCGATGGCGCCAGTCGACAGGTTGGCGTTGACGGTCTCGGGTGCGCGCGCCACGACCTTGCCGGTCGCGCGGATGACAGACTCGACACGAATCGCCTGGGCCACCTCGAGCGCCGCTGGTGCGTGCTCGGGATCGATCACGAGTTGCACCATGCCCGAGCGATCGCGAAGGTCGATGAACACGAGACCACCGTGGTCGCGTCGGCGAGCCGTCCAGCCAGAGGCAATCGCGTCCGTCCCAATCTGACCCTCGTTGAAGTCGCCGCAGTGTTCGGTCCTGTACGTCATGCCGTTCCCATCTTCGCGTTGTGCAGATACTCAACGAGGTCGTCAAGCGAAATTTCGGTCTGCTCGCCGGTCGTCATGGTGCGGACGAGACAGACGGAGCGTGCCCACTCATCGTCGCCGCAGACGACGGTCAATGCGGCACCGATGCGATCCGCCTGCTTTAACTGTCCTTTGACTGCGCGTCCCGCCAGGTCGGCCTCAGCGTTGACGCCGCGAATGCGCGCCTGATCCATCAACGCATGCAGTCGCGGACGAGCGGCGTCACAAAAGACCGCGAAAAAGACATCCATCTGTCGAGCCGGCGCAGGCGAGCGGTCCTGATCCTCCAGCGCGAGCAGGACACGCTCGATCCCGCAGGCGAATCCGACTCCGGGCGTGGGTGCGCCGCCGATCAGTTCAGCCAGCCCGTCGTAGCGTCCGCCACCGCCGATACCCGATTGCGCTCCGAGCGCCGGCCAGCTGATCTCCCACGTCGTACGGCTGTAGTAGTCGAGACCGCGGACGAGTGTTGGGTCGAGCGTGTAGTTGACCCCGCGCGCGTCGAGGAAACTGCGGACGCCAGCGAAGTGTGTTGCTGCCTCGGCGTTGATGGCGTCGGTAATTTTAGGAGCGTTCGCCATGATTGCTGCCGAGGCAGGATCCTTGGTGTCAAACGCCCGCAGCGGGTTGAGGTCGCGCTGGCGGCGTACCTCATCGTCAACCTTCGCACTGTGAGCGTCGATGTAGGCACGTAGCGTGTCGAGGTAGGCCCCCCGATCGGTGCGGTCACCAATCGTGTTGAGCCGGACCTCGAGTCCGTCCAGCCCGAGCGACTCGAACCAGCGCAGCTGTAGCGCGATCAGCTCAGCGTCGATCGCCGGATCGTCGGAGCCGATCGCCTCGGCGTTGACCTGCGTAAATTCGCGGTACCGACCTCGTTGCACAGCCGCGAAGCGATAGCAGTTGCCGGCCGACCAGAGGCGAACGGGCTGCGCCTCACGGGAAAGACCGTTCTCGAGGTAGAGACGGACGATCGAGGCGGTGAACTCGGGACGCAGTGCCAGCTCTCGGCCGCCCTGATCTTCGAACAGGTACATCTCCTTGCCAACGACCTCAGAGCTCTCACCGGCCGTGCGTGCGAAGAGGGCCTTGTCCTCGAAGATCGGCGTCATCGCCTCGCCGTAGCCTGCTCCCTCAAAAATCTGTCGGAAACATTCGATCATGGCGCGGCGCGCGGCCGAGCGCTCGGGCAACCAGTCGAGCGTGCCGCGCGGTGCCTGAAAACCGTCAGCCATCAGCGCAGTCCACCAAGAAACGGGTTCGTGGCGCGCTCGTGGCGTAGCGTGGTGATGGGGCCATGTCCGGTCAAGACCGGTACATCCTCCCCGACTTCGGCGATTAAGAGCGCGATCGACTGCTCAAGCGTCGGCCAATCGCCCCCGTCGAGGTCTGTGCGCCCAACAGAGCCGGCAAAAATCACGTCGCCGGAGGCAAGCAGCTGGTCACCGTCGGGGCCCGTCAGCAGCAGACTGACGGATTCCGGATAGTGGCCAGGCGTCGCAAACACCGTAACGTCGATCTGACCGAGCCGCAACGGCACGCCTGGCTCCAATCTGCCTTCTGGCTCGTGCTCGACGTAGGGACCAAAGCCGGGCCAGAGGTAGTCGTTGATGTTGGCAACGACGGCCGCATCACCTGCGCTGGTATAGACTGGGCTGGTCGCCTCCCGGGCGACGGCACCGACTCCACCAATGTGGTCGAGATGCGCATGCGTCACCAGCACCGCGACGCAGCGCAACCTCAGTTCCTGCAACGCCGCGAAGACGCGTTCAGGTTCTTCACCGGGGTCGATTACGAGGCAGTCGGTGGAATCGTCCGGGTAAACGATGTAACAGTTTGTCCCGTACGGCCCGAGCGAAAGCGAGGTTGCCTGAAGGGGAATAGGGTGTCTCCGTCGTACGTTGTCTGTGGAGCGCCTGTGCGCTTGCAGCAGTCTACCGGCGCGGTGCGCCGAAACCGTCGAAAGGGTCAGCGGATCACATGATCGTTGAGCAGCCGAATGAAGTTCAAGAGCTCCCCGAGTTCCAGCGCCTGATCGAAGCGGGCAACGAGCGCGGTACCCTGTTGTTCGCGGAAATCGTTGAGCAACTAGCCGAGCACGTTGAGCTCGATGAGGCCGACGTGATCCTCGAGATCCGTCGCCTGATTGAGGCCGAAGGTATCGAGATCATCGACGACAACGATCGCCCGGCTGAGCCTACGGCCCTTGAGCGCCGGCTCGCCTACGAAGGCACCACCGATTCCCTGCAGTTGTTCCTCCACGAGGTTGGCCGCTATCCCCTGCTGACGAAGGCCGACGAGATTCGTCTCGCTAAGCGCGTCGAAAAGGGCGACATGCAGGCGAAGCAGCAGATGGTCGAATCGAACCTGCGCCTCGTTGTCTCGATTGCGAAGAACTACCGTGGACAGGGTCTTGGCTTCCTCGATCTGATCCAGGAGGGCATCCTCGGCCTGATTCGTGCCGTCGAGAAGTTCGACTGGCGCCGCGACCTCAAGTTCTCGACGTACGCCACGTGGTGGATTCGTCAGGCAGTGGCGCGCGCACTCGCCGACAAGAGCCGCACGATCCGCCTCCCCGTCCACGTCGTTGAGCGTCTGCAGAAGATCAATCGTGCAGAGCGCACCCTGATGCTGCGGCTGGGCCGCGAGCCCTCGAACGAGGAGATCGCTGAAGAGGCCAAGTTGCCGCTGTATCAGGTGCTCGACGTGCGTAAGGCCGCCCGCTCGCCGATCTCGCTCGAAGAGCCCGTCGGCGACGAGGGTGAGTCCTCGTTCTCGGACTTCCTTGCCGACTCTGAAGCGATCGACCCGATGGATGCCGTCTCCGATCAGCTGCGTCATGAGGCTCTGCAGGAAGGCCTTAGTGCCCTCCCTGAGCGGCATCGTCGCGTGCTCGAGTTGCGTTACGGCCTCGACGGTCTCGATCCGCGAACGCTGGACGAGATCGGCCGCGAGTTTGGTTTGACGCGCGAACGCATCCGTCAGATCGAGGTCGAGGCACTTCGCGAGTTGGCAGCAATTCGCGAGATCCAGGGTCTCCGCGCAATCCCGGGAGTCTAGGGAACGCACGGGTACGACCCACAACGGGACGTGGCGCAGCCTGGTAGCGCACTCGCTTTGGGAGCGAGGGGTCGTCAGTTCGAATCTGACCGTCCCGATTTGGTGGGTATCTAAATGAGCAGCCTGTATGAGCTTGCTGGTGGTGGTCCGGCGATGGAGCGTCTGTGCACGCGGTTCTATGCGTTGCTGTTCGCTGATGCGATTCTGACGCCACTCTTTCACGACCAAGGTGAGGAGCATGCGGAACGACTCGCGCTGTGGCTCACCGAACTGCTCGGCGGTCCTCCGCTGCACACGCAAGAACGCGGTGGTTTTGCGGTCATGCGTGGTGCACACAATGGACTCAAAATCACGGAGGAGCAGCGTGCTGCGTGGGCCGGACACATGCGGCAGGCGGCACTCGATTGCGAGCTCCCGCTCGAGTTTCAACAGCGCTTCATGCCGTTCATCGAAGGTGGCAGCACGTTCGCCCAACGCGTCTCGTGGCCGGTAGATCAGCGCTGGCCGCGCTAGTCCCGTTAGCGACGTTTCCTGAGTTCTCGGCACGTACTGCAGGGGCGCAGAGGCATTTGTGCAATTCGCCACAATAAGGAGTAGGGTTTCCGGCACGAGGAGGAACCAGCATGCGCACCGAGGGCTATCTTGAGCTATCCAACGGCCGGGTCTGGTGGCGACGTGAGGGGGCGGGCGACGCGCTCCCGATCCTGCTCCTTCATGGTGGTCCCGGCGCCGCTTCCTACTATCTCGAGCCATTCGCCGAACGCCTTGCACTGCACAGGCCCGTGATCATCTTTGACCAGCTTGGCTGTGGCCGCTCGGATCAGCCGGATGATCCCAAGCTCTGGACACTTGATCGCGCCTGTCAAGAGCTCGACGACGTGCGCGCTGCACTTGGTCTCGAGCACTGCCACCTGCTCGGGCAATCGTGGGGCGGCTGGCTTGCCATCGAGTACCTCTGCCGTGGGACCGAGGGGATCGAACGCGTAGTGCTCGCTTCGACGTCGGCCAGCATGCGCCAATTCGGAGAGGAATCGCTCCGTCTGATCCACGCCCTCCCCCCTGCCATCTGCGACACGATCCTGAAACTCAGTGAGGCTCGTCAGTACGACGACCCCGCCTTTGTCGCCGCTTCGATGGAGTTTTATAATCGCCACGTCTGCCGTCTTGATCCGTGGCCTGAGGCAATGGTCTTGACCGCCGACGAACTCGATGGGAACCAGGTCTATCTGACGATGAATGGCCCGAACGAATTTACGCTCGTCGGCACACTGCGAGACTGGGATCGCAGCGCCGACCTCTCTCGGATTACCCAGAGCACGCTTATCACGTGTGGCCGGTACGACGAAATCACACCGGCCTGTTCCGAGACCATCCTGCACGGGATTCCGAACGGGCGGATGGTCGTCTTTGAAGAGAGCGCGCACTGCGCGCACCTCGAGGAGCGCGAGCTCTACACGGCGACGGTCGAGGAGTTCCTCGCCGCGTAGCCGACGCGGTTCGACCACTCCATCCCCACGCCCAAGACGATCAGACCGACCATCTGCCCGGCATAGAGCGACTCAGCGCCACCGAACCGCGTCAGGGTTCCCGCGAGGGCGATCACGATCACGCCAACCAAGAGCGCGGCGTTTGAGCCGACGCGGGTTCGTCGAATGATCGAGGTCAGCGCACCAGCGATCAGCAGGATCGTCCCCACGCTATTCATGGCGATTGCCCAGATCGCTGCGTGTCCAGCAATGGCGCTGTTAGGCGGCGCCTCGAGGCCACTCACGCTCGCGATCAGGCCCAGATCGACGGGAGCGATCAAGACCGTCACCGTGGCCCCCACGGCTGCCGTCAGTGTCATCCCAAACACGATCAACGCAACAGGCCGCGGCAACGCCAAAAAGGCCGAGCCAGCGCCGAGGAGGGCGACACAGAGGCAGGCACCCGTCAGGTAGTAGACGCGAAACGAGATTGCCCCCCAGCCGTCAGCAATGCCGTACGCGGATGCTGCGCTGGCAGCTGCAAAGAGCAACAGCCCGAGCGCCCAAAGCGGCTTGGCCGGACTGAACGAGCGTGCGGCACTGCCGCCCATGCGTGCGGCCAACGCGGCCGCCAGCAGCGCAGTGACGAGCGGCAAGACGGCGGAGTTCGCGAGCATTACCCGTAGGCTACCGGCGATGCCGATTTCGCGAACGCTCTCCGGCACGTTGCTCGTCGCCGGCGCCGCAACGCTCTGGGGCGTCAGCGGCACCGCTGCGCGTGTCGTGATGGACGCGGGCCTCGCGCCAGATCGGTTTGCCGAGCTGCGATTGACCCTGGCCGCCGCAATTTTGCTCAGCTGGGTGGCCTTGCGTCGCCGCGAAGAGCTGCGACTCAATCGGCGTGAGATCCTGGCCTACGCCTGCTTCGGAACGCTCGGCCTGATCGGTGTTCAACTGTTCTACTTCGAGGCCATCAATCGGATACCGATCAGCATCTCGCTCGTGATCGAGTACTCGGCACCCCTGCTGGTGGCGCTCTGGGTTCGCTTTGTCTGGGGCCGCAGGCTGCCGTGGCTGGTCTGGGTCGCAATCCCCGGTGCGATCGCGGGTCTCGTGCTCGTGCTGGGTGTCGGCAACGATACTGGCTCGCTGTCGTGGGTCGGAATTGCCTTCAGTGTCGGGGCCGCCCTCTCGTACGCCTACTACTCCCTTCACAGCGAGTCACTGATGCGCACTCGGTCGCCCGTCAGCGTGCTTGGCATCGGCCTCGCCTTCGGCGCAGTGGCTCTTGGCATCGCGCTCCCGTGGTGGTCCTTTCCGTGGTCGGTGCTCTCCCAGGTGGCAGCGACTTCCCCGGTCAGTGCTCCGACGTATCTGTACGTCCTGTTTGTCGTGATCGTTGGCACGGTTATCCCGTTCGCCATGTTCCTCGCGGGGGTGCGACGAGTGCGCGCCGATGGAGCAACCGTGACGGCGATGCTCGAACCAATCATCGCGGGTGCGATCGCGTGGTCACTGCTCGGTCAGGTATTGAGCCCACTCCAGGTGATCGGTGGCCTTGGCGTGCTCGCAGCCGTCACGCTCGCCCAATTAAGTCGAGCGCGGTTCGAGGCGAAGGCCTGACGCTGCGCGGTGCGGCTAGCGGCCCGAGCGAATCAGATCGGCGCACTTCTCGCCGATCATCAAGACGCCCACCACGGGATTGACGGTGGTCAGGGCCGGGAAGATCGCGCCATCGGCGACGCGTAACCCGTCGATTCCCTTGACCTTGAGATCAGGACCAACGACTGTCGTTGGGTCGTCAAGGGCACCGATCTTGCAGCCACCAAGCGGGTGATACACCGTGTGGTGTGCGGCGCGCCCATACGTTGAAAGATCCTTGCGGGAGGTGATCTTGGGTCCGGGAGCGACCTCCTTCTTGATCCACTCCTTGAAGGGGCCAGTCGCTGCCACTTCGCGCGCGATCTCGAGACCGTCAACGATCGTTTGCTCGTCGTAGCCGTCGGCGTCGGTGAAGTAGCCAAAGTCGATCGCCGGCTTGATGTCGGGGCTCTTGCTCAGCAACCAGAGGCTTCCGCGTGACTTCGTGCGAGGGATGTTCGGCGTCATGCAGATCACGTTCTCGGGCACCGGATAGCCAAGCCGCTCCGTGTTGAACGTGAACGGCAGTTGATAGGTGTGGTACATCAGGTCCGGTCGATCATCGGCCTTGAGTCGGTTGACGAAGAGCGCACAGTCGGCGCCCATCGCGGTCTGCGGTCCGAGCGGCTTCTTCAGCTCCCACATGATGATCGACTCTGGGTGATCGAGGATCTCGCCGCCGACGCCTGGTAGGTCGTGCTGCACATCGATGTCCAGTTCCCGTAGGTCGTCCGCCGGTCCGATCCCGGATAGCAGTAATAGACGCGGCGAATCGATCGCTCCGGCACAGAGAATCACCTCTTGGCTCGCGCGGTACGTGACGGGACCGTTTGGACCCTCACAGCGCACGCTACGCGCGTGGCCGTTCTCCAGACCGATGTGGAGCGCGCGCGTATCGCAGATGACATGGAGGTTCTCGCGCGTGTCCATGATTGGATGCAGGTAGGAGACGCTGGCCGAGGAGCGGACGCCGGTGTCGGGGTCGTAGGCCACATCCAAGAAGCCAGCGCCGTCATTAAATGGCTGGGCATTCCAGTCGGGACTCTTCTGCACACCCGTCGCGGCGACGGCGGACTCGATCCAGTCGGGGAGAATGGGATCGCGATCCTGCTCGGGCACGATCTGATGCTTGTTGGGGAGTTTTGCGTAGTACTGCTCCATGCCGGAGCCCTCCCACCCTGTCGCACCCTTGCTCGCCCAGTCATCCCAGTCGCCTGGGAGTGGCTTAAACCAGATCATCGTGTTGTGGGATGAGCAGCCACCCAGCACCTTGGCGCGGGAGTGCACGATGTGGGAGTTGCCGCGGGGCTGGATCTGAGTTGTGTACTTGTAGTCGAAGTCGCTCTCGAGCAGCTCAAGCCAACGCTTGAGTTTGAGCACCTCGTCGAAGGGACGATCATCCGGACCAGCCTCGATCAGGGCCACCGTGACGTCGGGATTCTCGCTCAAGCGCGTGGCGATTACCGAGCCAGCCGTTCCACCGCCAACGATTACGTAGTCAAACTCGGTCGCCATCAGTTCCCCTCCTGGGTCCGTGCATGAAGCGTACCGTTCGCAGCCGTAAATGTCAGACGCTGCGTCGCAACGGCGATGGCTCGACGCGCACGATCTTCGCCACCCAGGCCGGCAAGACCCAGTTATAGTCGCCGGCAATCCTCATGAACGCCGGGACGAGCAGCATCCGGATCAACGTGGCGTCGATCAAGATGCCCGCGGCGAGACCGAGACCAAACTGCTGGAAGCCAACCAACGAGCCCAGCAGAAAGCCTGCGAAGGCGGCGACGAGAATGATTGCTGCGGCGGAGACAATCCGTCCAGTCAGTTGGAGTCCACGGCCCACAGCTTCACCATTAGAGGCGCCAGCGTCGTAGAGCTCTCGCATCCGTGTTACGAGGAACACCTCGTAGTCCATCGACAGTCCAAACAGCATCGCGAACAGGAAGATCGGAATCCAGGCTTCGATTTGTTCCGTGGTTTGAAGCCCAGCCCACTCCCCCCAGCCGAATTGGAAGACCAAGACGAGGATGCCGTAGGCCGCCGAGACGCTCAGCACGTTGAGGAAAACGGCCTTGAGGGGCAGCAGCAGCGAGCGAAACGCTCGTACGAGCAGGATGTAGGAAATCAGCAAGACCGCCGCGACAAGCCACGGAAAGACTCCGTAAATTTGGTCGATAAAGTCGACGCCTGCGGCTGGTCCCCCACCCACTAGCACCGTCGTCCCCTGCGGAAAATCCGCCTCGGGGACGAGCGTGCTGCGGATGCGTCGTGCAAGTGCCTGCGCTGACTCCGACCCATAGGCCTCTTTGCTGGCGGCAAAAATCACGGCGTACTGCAGGTTCGCGTTGACGAGCCCGGCCGCTACTACCTGCTTGCGTGCCTGCGGCGTATCGTCCTTGATCAGCAGATCCGCAGCAGAGCTAACCGCTCCCGGCTCCGTGGAGATCGCCGGATCCTTGCGTAGCTCATTCTGCAGGCGATTCATGGCCGCCTGCACGTCGGTGTCCCAGATCCCACCCGGGCGGCCGCTGTTGACGATGATGGTCGATGGCGCGAGGGTTCCGGCTCCCACCGTGCGCTCCAATTTCTGCAGCCCCTGGACGCTCTCGATTGAGGGCGGCAGGCCGACGTTGGTTCCTGGCGTCAACGCAATCCAGAAGGTCGGCAGCGCGAGTGCCACCAAGACTGCCGAACCTGCGATCAGGTAGGGCCAAGGACGCGCCATGATCGAGTCGGACAGGCGCACCCAGAAGCCCGTCTCGTTGTCCATGCGGGAGTCGAGGACCCGCGTTGGGACGACGCGTACGCGCGCGAGCCACGGACCGAGGATCGAGAGCAGCGCGGGCAGCAGCGTGACGGCCGCCACGATCGAAACGAGTGGGATTACGACGCCGCCGATGCCAAGCGATCGAATGAAGGGCAACGGCAGCATGGTGAGGCCGGCGAGGCCGACGGCGACGGTCAGGCCGCTGAACACGACAGCGTGACCGGCAAAGCGCATCGTGGGATCGAGTGCGGCCCGCACCTCGCTGCGATCGAGTGACACTCGTCGGGCATCTCCAGTTGCGCCCGACTCGGCGAGCTTCTGTCGCTGGATGGTCAGCATCTCCTCGCGGAAGCGATAGACCACGAGCAGGGAGTAGTCGATCGCAATCCCGATGCCAATCAGCTCGACGAGGTTCGTAACGTAGATCGCCATATCCATCTGATGGGCGGCGATCCAGACCACACCGAGCGTTGTTGGGACCGTGGCGAGTACGAAGACAAAGGGTACGAGCGTCGAGATCAAGGTGCCGAAGATAAACAGCAACACGATGATCGCGATTGGAATCGTGATCATCAGGCCCCGCTGCAGGTCGTCGGCGATGATCGGCTGCAGGTCGCGATTGATAGCGGTTTGACCAGTCAGATAGATCGTTCCACCAGGTATTGGACCGATTGCAGCCCGCATTGCGGGAACCTTGAGCTGCGCAGCAGCAGGCTCTTGCGTGGTGCCAATCCCCACATAGGCAAGGGATCCACTGGTCTGAACCGTGGCGACGCGTGCCGAGCCGAGTGCCTCCGCAGCTCGCGTTGCCGCAGACTCAGTGGCTTTGATCAGTGCGGGCGTCGGAGCCTTGCCGTTCTCGGTGGCAGCCACGAGCACGAAGGACGAGTCGCCGCGCTGTCCAAAGTCATTCTCGAGTAGTTCCAGCACTTGGGTGGACTCTGTGCCGGGAATGTCGAAGCGGTTCGAAAGCAGATCGTTGAGCCCGGCGCTTGCGTACGCGCTGATGGCGACGATCACCAACCAGCCGGCGAGCACCGGCCAGCGGAAACGATCGGAAAACGCGGAGAGTCGGAGCATCAGAGAAGTTTGGAACCGTTCGTGTGCGGGACTACCGACAGTGTGCCAAATACCCCTGTACGGATAACCCTACACGTGCGAAGTAGTTACCCAGCGAGTTGAAGATCCCGAGAGACGAGGTCGGCCGCGATCTTGCCGGACAACAACACCAGTGGCAACCCGCCTCCCGGATGTGCACTCCCACTCGCGAGATACAGTCGCTCGAAGGCAGGCGAGGCGTTGCGTGGCCGCAAGAAAGCGGCCCGCGGACCCATCGAGGCGGTTCCGTAGATTGCGCCACCTGGAGCCCCAGTCAGTCGCTCGAGGTCGGCTGGCGTGCGTCGAATGATCGTCCGCGCACGTTCGCGAGCGTGGAGACCCAGCGCATCGAGGCGATCGAGAATGCGCTCTTGGTAGCGCTCGCCTTCGGCGTCCCAATCAACGGGGCCGTGGCGGGGCGCATTGACGAGCACGAACCACGACTCGTCACCGTCGGGTGCGCAAGCTGGATCCGTCGCGGCGGGGTTGCAGAGATAGATCGTTGGCGTGTTGGGCGGCTGGGGATCGTCGAAGATGTCGGCGAACTCTGCTCGATAATCCCGTGGAAACCAGATGTTGTGATGAACCAGGCCCGGTGTTCGACCCGCAACCCCGAGCATCAGCACAAAGCCCGAGAGGCTGGCGGGAGCGGCAGCAATCTGGGCGGCCTGCTTGGGCGCACTGACCAAGCCGTCGTAGAGGTCGGCTGCATCGCAGTTTGCGATTACCGCATCTGCGGGAAACACTTCACCCGCCGCCGTCTCGACGCCGACCGCACGCCCATGCTCGGTGACGATCCGTGCGACGGGCGTGGAGCACCGCACCTCTCCCCCCTGCTCTCTGATCACGTCGCTGAGCACCTGTGCAATCCGGTGCATTCCTCCCATTGGGTGCCAGGCACCGTAGGCGGACTCCGTGTAGGGAATCACAGACAACGTCGCGGGTGCCCGCGCGGGGTCGGACCCCGAATATGTCGCATAGCGATCGAGCAGTTGCCGGAGACGCGGATCGCGAAAGTGGCGAGCGCCATACCGTTCGAGCGTCGTATGAGCCAGGATGTCGCGTGGATCAATTGGACGCCCACTGCGTCGCGCGAGCTCGATCGGACCGCTGATTGCAGCAGAGAGGAACAGTGGGAGCGAGAGATCCCACGTTCGCTTGCCTTGCGCGAGCAGGCGATGCCAGGCCTGGCCAGCGCCATGCTCGAGCGCCTCAAAGGCGGCGACGGCGGCCATGTTGGCGTCGAAGTGCTCGTCG